>JAGWBK010000001.1:7362-285911 GCA_021295915.1 Dehalococcoidia bacterium | reverse complement strand
AAAGCTGGAAAGAGCATAGACCAAGTATTAGACCACCGCCACTTCCACTACGGCTCGCTCACGCTGAAACGGTATTACTCACCGACCTTGGGGCAGAAGTCGTCCTGGTGGAACGGCCCGACTCGGGCCATCCGTTGCGTCACATTGGGCCTTTTGCCGCTTCACCTGACCTCGACTCCAGCGGTATGTTCCTGTACTACGGCGCGAACAAGAGAAGCATCGTGCTAGAACTGGAGACCGAGGCCGGACGTGAAAGGGTACGCAGCTTCGCGGCCTGCGCTGACATTCTTGTTGAGAGCTTTGAACCTGGCTACATGGACTCCATTGGACTGGGGCACGAATCGCTATCCGCTGTGAACGAAGCCCTTGTGTTCACGTCAGTGACGCACTTTGGACAGACGGGCCCAAATCGCCACTGGAAGTCCGACGAAATCACGGACTTCGCCATGGGCGGGTACAGGTACTTCTGCGGCAACGCAGAACGCGAGCCGCTCATGATGAACAACAACCAGCCCATGCTTCATGCTGGCGCTCAATCGGCTATTGCCTCCATGGCGGCGCTGAGGTGGGCTCGCATGACTGGTAAGGGTCAGCATGTGGATGTGTCGTCGGTTGAGGCCATGCTGTCAGCACACGCTTGGACGTCTACTTCGTGGACTCACGAAGGGATCGTCCTTCGCCGAACAGGGCCGGACTGCATTCCGTGCAAGGACGGTTGGGTGTGGTTCTTCCCATTCAGGTGGGACCCGACATTCCTTGTCCTGATCGATCGTCCCGAACTGATAGACAGTCCCGACTTCGCTGACCGTCAGAGTTGGTCGGACAACCGCCGGAAGCTGGTCGCGCTGCTGACCGAGTGGTGCTCCGACAAGACCAAGGATGAGATCTTCAGGGCGGGTCAGGAACTGCGAGTGCCGGTTACTCCGGTGAGCGATGCCGCTGACCTGACGAATTCGTCCCAGCTCCAACACCGTGAGTGGTTACAACAGGTCGATCACCCCAAGGCAGGCAGAACGGTTATGCCGAGCTTCCCATACGTGTTTTCGAAGACGCCAGCGAGCATCAGGCGACCTGCGCCGGGACTCGACGAAGACTCCCAGTTCGAATTCGCACCTGGTGGTCGCCCGTTTCACGCAATCGACAGAGAGAAGATAGCGCCCCTCGGTCAGGACACCAGGCGCATGCCTCTCGCCGGAGTGCGAGTACTGGAACTGACGGCCAACTGGGCGGGGCCGCTTGCCGCGAGGCACTTGGCTGACCTTGGAGCAGAAGTCATTAAGATCGAGGCGCCAGACCGCCCAGCAACGCGGGGAGGAAGGTATCCTGGTGGCGACCCGTTCAGGCACCACTACAATCGCGCAGCCTACTTCAACAAAATGAACCGAAACAAGCTGGCAATAACACTCAACCTGGACGACGAAACGGGCAGGGAGATTTTCCTGAAGCTTGTCGCTGAGTCGGACGTGGTCCTGGAGAACAACAGCCCGCGGGTGATGCGCAACTTCAACCTTCAGTACCCTGTGCTTAAGGTTTTGAACCCCGAGATCATCATGGTGTCGATCTCGGGATTCGGTCAGACGGGCCCTGACCGAGACTACGTCGCTTACGGGGCGAATGTCGAGGCAAGCTGCGGTCTTGCAGCGGCTACCGGGTATGCGGACGACGATCGTCCGTACCGAAGTACGCTCTTCTATGCTGATCCCGTCACAGGCGCTCATGCGGCCATCGCCATCCTGGCGGCCCTTCATTATCGCGAGAGCACTGGGGAGGGCCAGTACGTCGACATGTCTCTTCATGAGAACGGCATCACGTTCTTTCCAGAGGCGATCATGGAGTACACGGTCACCGGAAACCTTGCCAAACGCCGTGGAAACCGACACCCGATACACGCTCCGCAGGGGTGCTATCCGTCGTATGGAGATGACAGTTGGCTGGCATTGTGTGTACGAACACTCGAGGAGTGGAGGGCACTGGCCGAGACCATTGGTCACACGGATATGGGAAACGACCCTGAACTGGAGACAGCAGAAGGACGCAGAGCACGCCACGACGAGATCGACCTCGCCGTTTCAGAGTGGACTCGCCAGTACGATCATAATGAGGCGACTGCGATGCTCCAGGCTGCCGGGGTGCCAGCGGCACCGGTGCTCGCAAACTGGGAAATTGTCAGCAATCGGCACTTCCATGCTCGTGGCTTCTACGAGCCAATGGAACACCCTGAAATGGGCGTCTTCCCGTATCCGGGAATGCCTTGGAAGCTGTCAGAAACGCCGGGCATCGTGAGAAAAGCCTCGCCACTGTACGGCGAGCACAACTCAGAGGTGCTCATAGGACTGCTGGGTCTTGGTGACGACGAGCTCGCGCCGCTCTACGAGCGCCGGACCATCGCTGACGAGCCGTCCCCCGATCTGCCGCCCCCAGTCAGACGGGTTATATAGTTAGCTGGACCTCGTCTCCGACCGCCACAGTACCGGGTGACTCGACGATGCCGTACACGCCGAAGTAGGCTGCGCGAACGCTTGGGCGGTAACTCAGGATCAGCCTGAGCGTATCGAAGTCACGTTCGCCTGTTGACGGGTCTAGGGTGGTGATGGCGCAACGGGGGTCGCGCGAGATGAGTCGCAATCTAAGTCGCTCCCCTATACGTAATCCCTTGCCCAGCCACGAGTCTTCCTCGTGGGGCTCACAGCCGTCGAGTAGGAGAGTGGGTCTAAACCTCTCAGCCTCGAACGCCTTGGACCCTCCGGTCAGGCCAGTCAGATAGTCGATTGATGCCTGAGAAATGATCGACACCGGGTACTCGTCAAAACATACTCCGGGGCTGTTCGACTCGAACAGGCTCAGCTCAGTGCCGCAGAATTCGGATAGTGCCGCTGACCATGGCCCCTTGACCAGCTTGCCCTCTACTACGCGTCCCCAGAGCACCGTGGCAGTTGCCTCACCCGGTTCGGGACTCCCGTCAATCACGCTGCCATCGGGAAACGTGACCTTTAGCCGGTTGTCGGCAGTGCAGCAATCAGCGGTCACAAGCGTAAGCTGCCCGATCTGGCGCTGTGTCACCACTTTGCCCGAATCGTCGAGAATTATGAAACGCCTGTCGCCCTCGATGCCTCGTGAGTATATGTCAGCCCGATCAAGGCTGATCAGACCGAGAGACTTCACTGGTGCGAGATTGATTGCACTGACGGTCGGCATGTTCGAGAATTTCTCCTGACGATCACATTCGGCTGTACTGGTTGCTCATGGTAGCAGTACGTCGAAGACTCTGCCGCCATGCGTCCACTAACGAACTTCCCGTCTCTCGTGATACATTACGGCCTACAGGATTACCAAAGAACTTGCCACGGAGGCGACTCATGGCGACTCAGACTTATGAACCGAACCTCGTGCTGTCTAACGAGGAATTCGACACCGTTGGATCAAGGCCCGTCCGGCCTGACGGTCTGGACAAAGTGACAGGGAGGGCACGGTACAGCGCGGATATACACCTCCCCGGAATGCTTCACGGGAAGCTGTTGAGAAGCCCACATGCTCACGCCCGAATCCGCTCGATAGATGCATCCAGGGCACTCGCACACCCCGGAGTCAAAGCCGTTGTGACGGCAGCGGACATGCCCGAAGTGTCAGCGGAGTTCACCGACCAGGCGGAAGGCGCCATGGTCAACTACGGCTTCTACAGTAGGAATGTGATCGCCAGGGAGAAAGCCCTGTACAAGGGTCACGTCGTGGCGGCGGTTGCTGCGATCGATTCAGCGACTGCAGAGCAGGCGCTCGATCTGATAGATGTGGACTATGAGGTACTTCCTCACGTACTGGACGCTGATAGCGCATTGGAGACAAACGCGCCGATTCTTCATGAACGCCTGCTCACCGTGCATAGCCCGACGCTCAGGGCAGGTGGCTGGGGCGACTCCGAGGAACAGACCAACCTCGCTAACCGGTTCGAGTTCAGCCTCGGCGACATCGAAGAGGGTTTCGCGGAGGCAGACGTCATCGTGGAGGAGGAGTACAAGACCCAGGCCGTGCATCAAGGGTACATTGAGCCACACGCCGCAACCGCCCACTGGGGTAGCGACGGCTACGTCACCGTCTGGTGCAGCAGCCAGGGTCACTTCGCAGTTCGAGACCACACCTCGAGGATGCTCGACCTTCCTGTTTCCCACGTTAAGGTGGTCCCGATGGAGATCGGCGGCGGCTTCGGAGGAAAGGGACAGGGTGGTGTGTACCTTGAGCCGCTGGCTGCAAAGCTCTCACAGAAGACTGGTCAGCCGGTGAAGATCGTTATGACCCGCGAAGAGGTGTTCGTTGGCAGCGGCCCGACCTCCGGCACTCACATTACGGTCAAGATTGGCGCGAAGGTGACCGGCGAAATTACTGCCGCAGAGGCTCATCTCACGTATGAAGCCGGCGCGTTCCCGGGATCTCCCGTTGCCTCAGGATGCAGGACGATGTTCGGTCCGTACAACATGCCGAATGCCCTTGTCGAAGGCGTAGACGTGCTGGTCAATAAACAGAAGTCGTCTGCATATCGCGCACCAGGTTCTCCGGCAGCGGCCTTCGCGGCTGAGCAAGCGCTGGATGAGCTGGCCAGGAAGCTCGACATGGATCCCGTGGAGCTTCGCCTAATGAATACGTCCGAAGAGGGCACGCGGCAGGTTGCAGGTCCCAGATACCAGCGAATTGGGAACAAAGAGATACTCGAAGCCACGCGCGAACACCCTCACTTGCAGACCAGGCTCGAGGGGAAACTGCAGGGCCGCGGGGTTGCCGGCGGGGCCTGGTTCAATGGGTCGGGTCCAGCCTCGGCGGTGGCGTCAATTAATCCTGACGGCACGGTCAGCCTTATCGAGGGGTCTCCAGATATCGGTGGAAGCAGGGCCGCGATGGCCATGCACGTCGCCGAGGTGCTCCAGATTCCCGTCGACGACGTGCGCCCTGCAATCGTCGATACAGATTCGATTGGCTACAGTTCCGGCGCTGGTGGAAGCGGAGTCACGTTCAAGATGGGACATGCCTGCTACGAGGCTGCGCAGGACGCTAGGGCGCAACTAATCGAGCGTGCTGCCCGTATATGGGAGGTCGATCCCGACGACGTCGAGTACGAGGACGCTACTCTCAGACACCGGCAGGATACAGAGCTCAGCATCAGCTTCAAGGATCTTGCTGCGCAGCTCAACGGCACAGGAGGGCCTATTGTCGGTCGAGCTACAGTGAACCCAGGCGGGGTAGGCAATGCTTTCGCAGTTCACGTTGTTGACGTGGAGGTCGATCCCGAGACAGGCAAGGTTGAAATCCTGCGGTTTACGGCCCTGCAGGATGCGGGCAAGGCGATCCATCCCAGCTACGTCGAGGGGCAGATCCAGGGCGGAGCGGTGCAGGGTATCGGCTGGGCGCTCAACGAAGAGTACTACTTCGGGGACGACGGCACGATGGAGAACTCGACGTTCTTGGACTATCGAATGCCGACCAGCCTGGACCTGCCCATGATTGACACGGTGATCGTTGAAATTGCCAACCCCGGACATCCCTACGGGGTCCGGGGCGTAGGCGAGGTGTCTATAGTGCCGCCAATGGCTGCGATAGCCAATGCAATCTACGACGCAACGGGGGTAAGACTCACCGAGTTGCCGATGTCGCCAGCGGTTGTCACAAAGGCGCTGCGGGAGGCGGGAGTCAGCTAGGAGCGGGACGCCATCCTAACGCCGGAACTGGATCTTCTTGAAGGACTCGGAGTAGAGCATTCCAGTGCCTTCCGAACCGCGTCGACGCCACTCCTGCATCCGGGGGAGTAGCTCCTGGTAGGGGCGCCCACCTGTCTGTGTGTGGTGCTCGGCGAGTGCCTTGACGGCTGTCTCCATATGGTCAGTGACGTCGATGCGAACGTCGGGGTCGGGATGTCCCATGATCCAGACCTCGGCAACCTTGTGGGGTTCGAAGCCTTCTTCCAACAGCTCGGGGAAGGTCATGTGGTCTCTCGCGGTCGGAAATACGGCCGCGAGTGCCGCCTCGCCAGCTGCGAGGTGGTCTGGATGGCCAACGCCCCAGCCGCCGTCGAGCACACGCAGGGGATACTGGCAGATCAGCACGTCGGGCTTGAACCTGCGTATCTCTCGTGCAATGTCCCGACGCACCTCCAGGGTGGGCTCAAGGTATCCGTCCGGGTACCCCAGGAACGCCACGTCCTTCAGGCCGAGGACTTTTCCTGCGTTGACCTGCTCCTCGCGTCTCATGGCCGACAGTTCTTCTCCTGTAATCTCGCGGTCTGAGCTGCCCTTGCTGCCGTCGGTGCACAGGACGTAGGTCATCTCCCAGCCTTCGGCGCAGAGCTTGGCAACTGTGCCTGAACAGCCGTACTCAGCGTCGTCTGCGTGAGCAATTACGACCATTGCGCTAGAGTATCCGTTTTCGGTTTCCATCTATTCTCCCCAGTATTTAGTGCTAGTCCCTTTAGCCGATGGACGCAAATAGAGCATCGCTTGCGTGTTGAATCGCGTCCATTACAGGAGCCGGGTACACGCCCAAAAGGACCATTCCAGCCAGAAGGACGCCCAGTAGGCCAATCGTCACCTTTGGAATCCGAATCGCTCCCGAAACCCTTGGCTCCTCAATGTACATCTGTCGAATTACCTGAAGATAGTAATAAAGCGAGAGGAGGCTTGTGAAGATTGCAAGCCCGGCAAGCCACAGCAGACCCTGTGCAGCTACCGCGCTGAACAGGTAGAACTTACTCACGAACCCCGCGAAGAACGGAAGGCCCGCCAGGGAAAACAGCGACGCTGCCATGACCAGTGCCAGGAAAGGCGCGCGACGGGCTGAACCTGCGAGATCGGCGATGTCATCCCGTTTTGTCTCGTTGTAGAAGACAGCCAGGCAAAGGAAAGCCGCTGAGTTGGTTATGCCGTACGCAACGAGGTGTAGCATCAGACCGTTGGAGGCGAGATGGGAGACGTTGCGCTGAACGTCACCATCGGGCTCGACAACTGCCAACGCGGCCAGGCCCATCAGCAGGTACCCAACGTGAGCGATGCTGGAGTAGGCGAGCAGTCTCTTGAGATTGGTCTGGGCAAGTGCGACCAGGTTGCCGACCATCATCGTTAGCGCTGCCATCATCGCCAGAATGATCTGCCATTCCCCGATTATCGGTAGCAGCGATTCCGCAAAGAACCTGAGGGACAGGGCAAACGCTGCAGCCTTCGACGCGACAGCAAGGAACGCAGTTATGGGAATCGGCGCGCCCTCGTACGCGTCGGGAGCCCACATGTGGAAGGGTACTGCGGCGACCTTGAATCCGAGTCCTGCGATTATCAGCACGAGCCCGACCAGGACACCGGGGCTGATCTCGCTGGCGGCCCTGAGAGCGCTTCCGATCTCGTCGAACCTGGTAGTGCCGGTGAGTCCGAAGATCTGGCTGATGCCGAAGAGCAGCAATGCCGAAGATACAGCGCCGAGGAGTATGTACTTCGTGCCACCTTCGTTCGATCTCGGGTTATAGCGGTCGAACGACACCAACACGTAGAGGCTGAAGCTAAGCAGTTCTAGTGAGATGTATGCAGTCAGCAGTTCGCGTGACGCGGACATCAGCATCATGCCGACGACGGCAAAGACCAGGATTGCGTAGTACTCGCCCGGGTATTCGAGGTTCTTGCGGACGTACTCAACCGAGGACAGCACTATCACGATGGCCATCACCAGGAACGCGGCTCTGAAGAACAGTGAGTATCCGTCTATCGAGATCAGGCCGTCGTAGAGGTCGTCAGTGGTGTTCCATTGGTAGACCAGCATCACAATGAGCGTGATTGCCAGTCCGGCGGCAGCCAGATAACCGAGCCAGTGCTTTCTGTCTCTGCCGACAAAGAAGTCGAGAGTCAGGATGGCGAACGCCAGTCCGGTCACCATGAACTCTGGGAGGAGGAGCAGGAAGTTGTTGTTCATCCCACGTCTCCGAACCTGGCGAGCACCTCGAACACTCCGCTCTCAATGACTCGGATGAACGGGAAGGGGAACAGGCCGACAAGCAGGATGAATCCCGCAAGGACCAGGGTCGAGACTCGTTCCAGACCGCTTGCGTCGGTCTGGTCTTCCCAGCGTTCTCCCAGTGGCCCGAAGAAGACGCGCGCCAGCAGTCTCAGTATGTACACCGCGGTAATGGCCGCGCCGATGATGCCTAGTACGCCCAGCAGCGGATAGGTCTGGAAGAGTCCGAGGAAGACGAGCAACTCAGCAACGAATCCACTCAGCCCAGGTAGACCGAGCGAGGCAAGTCCTGCGATGGCAAACATCGTGGCTGTGAACCCCATCCGTTTAGCGAGGCCATCGAGAGTGTAGATGTCACGGGTGTGCGTCCTGTCGTAGACGGCGCCGACGACGGCGAAGAAGAGGGCTGTCATGACACCGTGGCTGAACATCTGGAGCACCGCTCCGCTGAGACCCAGCGGGTTGAGTGTTGCGATGCCCATCAGCACGTACCCCATGTGGCTCACGCTGGAGTAGCCTATGACGTACTTGAGGTCATTCTGCCCGATGGCCGACCAAGCTCCGTACAGTACGTTTACCGTGCCCAGGCCTATCAGCACGGGCATCCACGTCTGAGCGCCTTCTGGCATCAGCATCATACCGATTCGGATGATTCCGAATGCCCCCAGCTTCATCAGAACGCCGGCGTGGACCATACTGACAGCGGTCGGGGCCGCGACGTGGCCGTCGGGTGACCACGTGTGGAATGGCCAGAGACCAGCCAGCACACCAAATCCGACCATCAACAAGGGGAAGAAGATCTTCTGGAAGTTGTCTGAGAACGTCACCTGCTCGAGAGCTACGAGATCGAAGGTTCCCAGGCCCCCCTCCACGAAAATGGCGAGCATCGCCACCCAGATCAGGACGCTGCCTGCCACGAGGTAAATCATGAGCTTCATCGCACCGTATTCCTTGGTGCGGCTGAACGTAGGGAACGTGGAACTGCTTCCCCAGACGCCTATCAACAGGTACATGGGGAGCACGGCCAGCTCATAGAAGAAGAAAAAGAAGAACATGTCCAGCGTCACGAACACGCCGAACACACCCGACAGGAGCAGCAGGTAGAGTACGAAGTAGGCCTTGGGCGGTTTCGAGTCCTCTTCGCTGTCGCCAACTCTCCAGGACACCAGAACGCCCGTGAACAGCACGATGCCCGTTAACAGGACCATTGGGGCTGCAATTCCATCAATGGCGAGGTGGAGAGTTATGGCGTGGTCGCCGAGCGGCCACGGACCGGGCATCGAAAGCCACTGCCAGGTTCTCTCGAGCTGCATTCCACCGGCGGACTGATCATAGGCGAGGAACACGTAGACCGAGAGCAGCATGGTCACGGTCGCGGCGACCGCTGCCTCCATGCGTATCGCTCTGACGTTACTCCCGGGTGTGACCAGGATGGCCCCGGCCCCGACAAGGGGCAGGACAATCAACAGCAACAGGACGTATGGATCGAATCCGAACATGCTACGCCTGGACGATCCACCAGATCAGTGACAGGACCACAACACCGGCTGCCATGGCCATGCCGTAGTTGTAGATTCGACCGGTCTGGACGAATTTCATGCGGAAGCCTGAGATCTTGACGCTATCCCCGGTGCCATCAACAGCGGTGTCGTTGACTACCACTCTGTCAAACGCGGCAATGAACCGGCCAAGCACCAGTACGATCCGGTCAATCACCCACTGGTAGATCTCATCCACGTAGTACTTTGCTGCGAGCACGCGGTGTACGGACTGGAAGCGGTCGATGATCCTCTCGGTCGAGAGTGAGCCTCGAATGTATGCAGCCCATCCGATCCAGATTCCGATGCCTGCCAAAACAAGTGAGGCGATGCTAAGCCAGATGTTCAGGTGGAACTTGCTGTGCCCATCGATGAAGCCGGCGAATCCCTTGTACGTGTCACCGAGATCGAACGCGAAGAAGCCTACGCCGATAGCTGGTATCGCCAGCATCAGTAACGGCAATGTCATAACCGAGGGAGATTCGTGGACGTCAGAGTGGTCGGACTTCGGTTCGCCGAAGAATGTGGCAAATGTGAGTCTGGCCATGTACAGCGCGCTGAGAACCACACCAAACAGCGCCAGGACGATGAACACAGGGTGCCGGTACTCCAACACTCTCAGCAGCACTTCGTCCTTGGTGAAGAAGCCTGCCAGGGGAATGACCCCCGCTAGAGACGCGGCGCCAGTCGCGAATGTCCAGCCGGTAACGGGCATCCGATGTCTCAGGGCGCCCATCTTGCGAATGTCAGTCTCTTCGTGCATGGCGTGCATGACGCCACCGGCTCCGAGGAACAGCATGGCTTTCGCCACGCCGTGGGCCACCAGGTGGAACAGTGCCACGCCGACTCCACCCGCACCAAGCGACAACATCATGAGACCGAGGTGACTGACTGTGGAATAGGCGAGTACTCGTTTGATGTCGGTGACGACCAGCGCGATTGTTCCAGCGAACACGAAGGTAACCACGCCAACCGAGGCTACAATTACGAGGACAGTCGGGGTCAGTTCGAACAGGGGCATGAGCCTCGCAACCAGGTAGACCCCGGCGGCAACCATCGTCGCGGCATGTATGAGGGCGCTCACTGGCGTCGGGCCCTCCATCGCGTCGGGAAGCCAGACATGGAACGGAACCTGTGCGGACTTGCCCATCGCGCCGAGGAATATCAGGAACATGGAAACGTTAAGCGTTCCCTGTTCGATGCCGCCGTTCTGCGCGATGTGAATCAGCGTGGAGATGTCGAACGTACCGGTGGCCCTGAAGAGGAGAACTATCCCTATCAGGAGTCCCACGTCGCCTATTCGCGTGGTGATGAACGCCTTCTTGGCTGCCTCCGCTGCCGAGCGACGCTCGTACCAGAAGCCTATGAGCAGGTAGGAGCCGAGTCCCACCAACTCCCAGGTGATGTACAGGAAGACGAGGTTGTCGGCCAGGACCAGCGCCAGCATCGCTGCGACGAATAGAGAGTGGACTGCATAGTAGCGACCCAGTCCGGGGTCGTACTTGCCATCATGCTTCATGTAGCCGAGCGAGTAGACCTGCACCAGCAGCGCGACAAACGTGACGAGCCCCAGCATAGTGACCGAGATCTGATCCACGGTCGTGCCCCAGGTCAGGGTGGTGTCTCCGACGCTGAGCCACCTGATGCTGAGGTCGGCTGCCCCTGTCGCCAGCAGGTCTAACAGGACGAACCAGAACAGGATGAACCCAATGAGAATGGCAGCAATGGAAATTGGAGCACCCTCGACGGGCAGGTAGCGACGGAAGGGAAGTACTATGAAGAACGCTCCCGCGCTCAGCGCGGGAATCACCCAGGCCCAGTTTGTGCCGATGATTTCAGTCATTCAACAGGTGAGGATAGTCCAGCGGAGTCGATCACCATCTGAGGGCGTCTATCTGGTCCACGTTTACTGAACTGCGATTCCGGTACAGTCTGAGTATGATCGCAATCGCCAGTGCGAGTTCAGCGGCGGCAATAGTGATCACGAAGATGATCAAGACCTGGCCCAGCGCTCTTTGTGCTTCTCCGAAGTCTACGAAGGCCGCATAGCCGATCAGATTGATGTTGACAGCGTTTAGCATCAACTCAATCGACATCAGTATGAGCACCGCGCTCCGTCGCGCCAGCACTCCGTACAGCCCGATAGAGAATAGGGCCGCTGCGAGAACCTGGAGGTGGGCAAGCTCAATCAATCGCGGCCACCGCTTGTTCTGACCAGCACGATTGAACCTATCAATGCGACCAGCAGCACCAGGGACGCTACCTCGAACGGGACTGCCCAGTCAGTGAACAGGCTTTCCCCCAACTCTAGAAATCCGAGGCTTTTTCGCTCGACAACGCGTACGCTTGTCGTGAGGGTCGCTGCTACCAGCAGGGCGAAAACCCCAATTGCGAGTAAGGCTGCCAGAGGCCACTGTCGATGATCTGTGAGGTTTTCAAAGTCCTGGATGCGAGTCAGCATCAACGAGAACAGGACTACGATTACAACTGCGCCGCCGTAGATGAGCACCTGGACCAGCGCCAGGAACTCCGCGAACATGAGCAGGAATACTCCGGCGACTCCAAGCATTGCTGCAAGAAGAGCAAAGGCTGCGTAGACGATGTTCCGGGTTAGTACAACGCCGAGTCCGCCCATGATTATCAGCGCGGCAGCGATGTAGAAGAATACGAGCGACTGCGAGACCATTAGCAGTCAGAGACAGGGTTCTGGGCGGACGGATCTGTTCCTTCAGGCTGCGCGATAGCCGTTGCCACGTTGGAGGATGTGTCCTCTTCCTCCGTACTCGGGGAGGCCGGTCTGGCTCTTGCCGGGCGTCGCCTAGGAGTTCCCTTGCCCTCGTCCTTCTTTACCGGCACGCCGCTATTCTTCGAGGGATTGGTCGGACGCCAACCGGTGTCGTCCTGATAATTGCGACCCATGTCCAGCAGCATATCGAGATCGACTCGGTTGCCGTTGCGCTGGTACTTGCTCAGTTCGTGCTCGTGGCTCATCTCGATGGCGTCGAAGTTGCAGACATCGACGCAGATGCCGCACAGGATGCACCTGCCGAGATTTATCTCGAAGGTCTCGATGATCTTGCGACGCCTGCTCTCTTCCGATTCGAACTTCGGATTGTCCGTCATCTGTGCGCTCATGCACTGTGTCGGACAGGCACGAACGCAGACCATGCAGCCTGTGCAGTACGGCTCCGGAACGTCACCATCCCACAAGAGGGCAGGGAAGCCCATGTACCTGAGGGCTACCTGGTGCCGCTTATCGGGCTCTGGATATTGAAGTGTTACCGGCTTACGCAACGCTGTTTTCAGCGTTACCAAAAGCCCTTCGAGAAAGCCAACCATTAAGCGATGCTCTAGTTGCTACGGTTCAGTAGTCACGCGTCTGCCGCGTCGACCGTCGGGTTACGCCTTAGATCACGCGCGGATATGACGCTCACGGTTTCGCGCCGCATGTCCGTTCCCGGATTCCTGAAGATGACATAGACGGTGCCGCCCAATAATAGCAGAGAGATGAAGGTCAGGCTCCAGAGCGGCCAGCCATAGAACAGCACAACGGCCGTTGCGATGATGTTCAGGAACGACAGTGGTACGAGCAGCTTCCAGCCAAAAGACATGAGCTGGTCGATGCGAAGCCTGGGGAAGGTTCCCCTGATCCAGAAGATGAGCCAGATGACGAGTGCCGTCTTCACCAGGAACCAGGCGAGCGACAGCGTTGAGTGAGCCAGCCCGTCAAACGGCATCGCCGGCCACCTCCATCCTCCCAGGAACAGCAGGACGGTCAGCGCAGCGACTGTGAATGTATTCAGGTACTCGGCGAGGAAGAAGGCAGCCCAGTGCGCGCCACTGTATTCGACAAAAGGGCCGCCGACGACTTCCGACTCGGCGTGATGGATGTCGAAGGGTGTACGGCCAAGCTCGGCGAGTCCCGCGGTGAGAAACAGGAAGAGTCCTGCCGGTTGGATCAGCGCGTAACCGAAGTTGGCCTGTGCGTCCACAACCTTGGTGATGTCCAGTGACTGTGCAAGCATCGCCACCGCAACAATCGCCATGATGAACGGGATCTCGTAGCTCACGAGCTGACCTGCGGCCCGCAGTCCACCGATCATGGCGTACTTGTTCGCCGATCCCCATCCTGCCATAACGAGTCCCATCACCGACAGCACCGAGATGGCCGTAATGTAGAAGAGACCCAGTTCCAGGTTTCTCAGGACGAGGTCGCGCCCCATTGGCAGGGTAACCCACAGGAGCAGGGCCGGCACAAAGACGGCTACCGGGGCAAGCCAGTAGACCCGTCGGTCAGCCCAGGACGGCAGAATGTCCTCTTTCGTGAATAACTTGATGCCGTCTGCAATTGGCTGGAGTGTTCCGTGAAGACCGACTCGCATTGGCCCCATCCGCATCTGAATTCTCGCAAGAGCCTTGCGTTCGGCCCAGGTCAGCACGAGAACCACCAGCGACAGGAATCCGAGGAGGGCAGCCGCTCCAAGTGTGTAGTAGACGACTTGAAGCGAGGTCATCTGTCGACCTCACCCAGGATGATGTCAATTGAGCCGAGGACTATCACTGCGTCCGCGATGTAAGCGTCACGCAGCATTGCCTGCAGGGCCTGCAGGTTGCAGAATGACGGAGCTCGAACCTTCACCCTGTAAGGCATGTCGCTGCCGTCGCTGACCAGGAAAACTCCGAAGTCGCCCCTTGGGGACTCGGTACGCAGGTAGACCTCACCTTTTGGAGGGCGTGCGATCCGCCTGACATTGGCGGCTATCTCACCTTCGGGAAGTTGCTTCATCGCCTGTCTTACGATGCTCAGCGACTGACGCATCTCCTCGACGCGGACGTAGTACCGGTCCCAGCAGTCGCCATAGGTGCCCACCGGAATCCCGAAGTCGAACCGGTCATAGATCGAGTAAGGCTCGGAAATTCGGACATCTTCAGGCACGCCACACGCTCTGAGAGCCGGTCCTGTAACTCCCAGATCGATCGCTTCCTCTGCCGAAATCGCGCCGATCCCCTTGGTGCGGGCGAGGAACATCTCGTTTTGGCTAAGGAGGTCGTCGCACTCCTCGATGCCTCGTTCAAGCTGGTCAAGCAGAGTGTCCATGCGGGGCTGGAAATCGTCGGGCAGGTCTTCATTGACGCCGCCGATGCGTATGTAGTTGTGCATCATGCGTGCGCCCGTGACCGCCTCGAACAGGGCCTGCACCCTTTCTCTCTCACGGAAGCCATATAGGATGGGAGTCATTGCCCCGGCGTCAAGCCCGTACACTCCGTAGAAGAGCATATGGCTGGCTATGCGATTTAACTCACAGAGGATGACCCGGATGTACTCGGCGCGTTCGGGCACCTCTATTCCCATCAGCTTCTCGGTCGCCATGCAGATGGCGAGCTCGCAGTTCAGGTTGCCGACGTAGTCGAGCCTGTCGAACAGAGTGATGATCTGGCTGTACTGCTCACCCTCGCAAAGCTTTTCTGATCCCCTGTGCAGGTAGCCGATATGTGGCTCCGACCGGACGATCTTCTCGCCGTCGACCCATATCACGAGTCGAAACACCCCATGCGTGGAGGGGTGCTGAGGCCCCATGTTGACCATCAGGTCAATGGCGTCGGCTTGCTGTGTGGGCTGTTCCTGGAGTTGCATGTTCCTCAGCTAACAGGGCGGGCTCTGCGTGAAGCAACAGTGGCGGGCTGGGTCACCACTCTTCATAGTCATGGAATGGGAAGCTCTTGCGTCCGGGGAAGCCCTCGAATTCCTCGTAGAGCAACAGGGGGACCAGATCGGGATGTCCATCAAAGACTACTCCGAAGAGATCGTGGCTCTCGCGCTCGTACCAGTTAGCGCCGGCCCAGACGCCAGTTATAGTCGGGACGGCCGGACTGTCTTCCGGAATGCGCGTCTTGACTACCATCTTGTGTCGTTTATCCAGTGAATACAAGTGGTAGTTGACCTCGAACTCGGCCGTCGCTTCGACGTAGTCGACGACCGAAAGGCATCGCAGATAGTTGAAGTCCAAGCGGGGGTCGGTCTTGCAGGTGATGCACACGCCAGCGACCTGATCAGCCGGGACTGTGAGGGTTACCTCGTCGACGGCAGCGCCAATCTGAGTAGCCCACTCCGGGCCGAATACCTCCGCCAATGTCGACGTCAGAGCCTCGCCCGTGGAGTCGAGGGCAACTGGGGCCTCCGGGATTATCGGCTCGCGCCTAGGAGGTCTCGCCACGCTGCCTGGCGTCCATCTGTATCTTTTCCTGGAGCTGCATGATGCCGTGCATCAGCGCCTCCGGTCGGGGCGGGCATCCGGGTACGTACACGTCGACGGGTATGAGATGGTCGACGCCCATTACCACCGAATAGGAGCGATAGTAGGGGCCCCCGTTGGTGGCACAGCTGCCCATGGCAATTACCCACTTTGGATCTGGCATCTGTTCGTAGAGCAGCTTTATCGGCTCTGCCATTTTCTTGACTACAGTCCCCGCGACTATCATCACGTCTGCCTGTCTCGGAGACGGCCACGTGACGATTCCGAATCGGTCGAAGTCGTGGTGGGACATGTGCGTGCTCATCATCTCTATCGCGCAGCAGGCGAGGCCGAATGAGAGTGTCCACAGAGAGTTCTTGCGAGCGAGTGCGAATAGCTCGTCCGACTTCGCCGTGAGCGCGTTGGGAAGCGCACGATTAAAGATGCTCTCGGCCGGAGAGTTCCCCATGCCAGGCTCGTATCCTTGTCCCAGACTCATCTCCACTGCAATACACCTTTCCGCCAGCCGTAGATGACTCCGAAGAACAGGATGCCGATGAAGATCAGCATTTCGTAGAAGACAGCGGGGATGGTCGTTAGAAAGACCAACGCCCACGGAAAGAGGAACACGGCCTCAACGTCGAAGATCAGAAACAGGATAGCAAAAACGTAGTACCTGATCTGGATCTGGGACCACATGAACGGCGCCGGAGGGATTCCGCACTCGTAGGGGATGTCCTTGGCTTCCGACTTCCGCTTTGGCGCCAATATGTAGGATACGGCGAAAAGCGCTGCCATCGCGGCGAAGCCCACTCCCGCCACCAGCAACACAGCCATCCAGTTGATGTCGTAGCCATCAGGCATGAAGGACTCCAATCGGCTGAATGAGGGCTCTCACGAAGTGTAACAACGGCTCCAAAATAGTGTCAATCAGAACATCCCAGGTACTTATACACCCTTCATTCCAGGTACGCTGTGACCTTACCTGCGGTTCCGGATTACCTACACTTGGTGTACGGGGGATGAAGAGCCCTTAAGTGCAGGATCCCAACGAAAGGTGAATGAGATGGAACGTTACTGGCTCATAGGCGGTGGGACGCTATTGGGATTACTCCTGATCGCCAGTGTCGCTATTTCTGTATCCAGGGGCGAAGCTGAGTTTGATCCGGGTTCGCCAGAGTTCGCGGTCCAGCGATACGTCAGGGCGCTCGTCAGCGAGGACCTCGACGCTGCGGAGGCCCTGTGGTCTCCCAGTCTAAAGGAAGACTGCTCCTTTGAGGCGTTTGCACTGGACGCGGGCAGGGGTTTAGACAGACTGTCTGAAGCCAGGATTACTCTGGAGGAAACTAGAGTCGTTGGCCAAACGACTGTCCTGACTGTTGGTGTCGTTCGGACAACCGGAGGTGGTATCTTTGGCCCTTCCGAGTACGAAAGATCGTACGACTTTGGTGTCCGTAAGTACGATGGGGAGTGGCGGATCAGAGGTCACCATTGGCTAGCTGACGAGTGCGTAAGTTCTCAGTTCGCCCCAGGTCCTTAAGACTTCGAAACCACATATCTGACCGAATCCCTCCGGGGCTTCCCCAGCATTCTGAAAGGCAGTGTGGGCAGATGACACCCTTAATCATCATTCCAATCCTGATTCAACTTGCGATTATAGGAGCGATCATTTACGGGGTGCTTGTCTGGCGCAGGAGAGCGGCAGAATCCGGCCCCGATGTAGGCATCGGCACGCCTCGCCGCTTTTACTTCTACTCTATCTCTTTCATTGCGCTGATGTTGCTTGTCAGCGGGATCACTATGGTCCTGATGACCCTGCTCGATGAGCTGTTCGGAGGACCTGTCATCAGGGATTCGACTACACGGCTGGCAACCGGTCTGGCACTGACGATAGTGGGGCTACCCCTCTGGGGCCTTCACTGGAGATTCGTACAGAACAAGGTTGAGGCGCAGCCATCCGAGCGCCGGTCCATCCTCAGGCGGCTGTATCTGAATGTCTCCATGGGGGTAGCCGTGGGCTTCCTAGCCTACAACGGCTATAAGGTGATCGAGTGGATACTTCAGGTTGGTGACTTCCCTGCGTTCTCGTGGGCTGCGGTCCTGGTGTGGGCTCCCGTGTGGGCATACCACTGGTGGATTGAGTCGAACGAAAGCGCGGATTCCATACCGCTTACACGCGGGATCAGTCGTCTGTACCTCTATCTGGCCTCCGCCCTGGGAATAGCCATGCTGGCGTCGGGTGTCGGATTCCTGGTGTACTTCATTCTCAATGAGGGCTACTCCGCGGCATTTGCGGTTGATTTGACGGGCTCTGAAAGGCTCTTGGGAGATGCTGCTCGGACGGCGCTTTCAGTCTCTCTCGTTGGAGGACTGATCTGGTGGACGCACTGGTTCAGATTCGCCTCGGACGATAGAAGCTCGATCCTCAGGTGGATCTACCTGTTCGTAGCCACAATAGGGGGCGGGACGATCGCGTCCCTCGTGGGCGCTGGAATCGCGATCTACGCACCGCTGTCGTGGTTCTTGGGGGCTGCGAGCGAATCGGCGGCGAACCACTTCGAAGATCTTCCCGCTGGAATCGCAATTGCAGCCGTCGGAATCGCACTGTGGGTGTATCACAGACGCCGGATGATATCCGAGTCATCCGGGAACGAGGCGTTCCACGTAAACAGGAGTTACGACCTCCTGATCGCGGCGATTGGCCTGTTGACTGTCGCGTTCGCTTCGGGGGTTGTGTTAGACACATTCTTCAGGCTGATTTCGGACACGTCCTCACTTGTTGTTGTGACTTCCGTGCAATGGCGTGAACGAATTGCCGTGATACTGACGCTATACTTAATCGGAATTCCCGTGTGGTTGGCACACTGGCGCAGAGTCCAGCTTCCGGCTTTTGCCAACCCTGAGGTGGAGCGCATCGCGCTTCCCCGGAAACTCTATGTCATGGGTGTCCTGTGTCTGGGACTCCTGGCGCTTGTCGGTGGGGCCAGCTCTACTCTGTTCTTCTTCCTAAGGGACCTGCTCGACTCCGAGCTGTCCGCCAACACGCTCAGTGACCTTTCTACCGGCCTTGCAGTAGTTCTTACGGTGCTGCTTGCCATCCCGTACCACTGGGTCATATATCGGCAGGATAGGGAGCTTGAGCCGGACGAGCCGGAGCCAGTCGCAGCATCCGCCTCAAAGCCGGTGACGCTGTTAACAGCTGCGGGGGGCGAGGGCCTGGCAGCCAGAGTCGAGAGCACTCTGGGCTACAGGGTCACGCAGGTCAATTGGCCTGACCCGGACGCATTTGTACCGACGCTGAGCGCCGAGCAGATCGAACTCCTGTCTGAGCAAGTCACATCAGCGCCCGGAACCAGCGTGCTGTTGGTGCCGGACGCCAATGGACTCAAGGTGATCTCGTACAACTGAACTCAGAAGACATTAGACAAGGAGCGGCGGATCTCTACCAGTTGGTGAAGGCTCCGTCGTTCCTTCTTAGCTGTGGGGGCCATCCATTCAGCGGCGCAGGATGGGCCTTCGCGTAGTCTTCGTCGAAGTCGACGCCGAGGCCAGGCCTGTCGGAGGGAGTCCAGGCGTACCCGTCCGCCCACTCGATCTGGACGGGGAACAAGTCAGTGGCGAAGCTGCCCGGACGCTGTGGCATCTCCTGTACACCAACGTTGGTAGAGGCCATGCACAGGTTCACACACGCTGCCGCACTCACAGGGCCAAGTGGATTGTGCGGGACTATGTCGATGTAGTGCGTCTCGGCCCAGTGCGTGATCTTCAACGCTTCTGTCAGCCCACCGACAATGCAGAGGTCGATCCGAGCATAGCTGATCAGTTCCTCCTCGATGACCTCTCTGAAGGACCATTTGGAAGCCCACTGCTCGCCCGCGGCGATCGGTAGCGATACGTGCCGTGCCAGAGTCCTGTAGCTCGCGGGATTCTCGGACCTGAGCGCGTCTTCTATGAAGAACGGATTGTACGGCTCGAGGGCGCGGCACATCGTGACCATGTGGGCTGTGTCCAGACGAGTGTGTGCGTCGAAGCACAACTGGATGTCCGGACCGACTGCCTCTCTAACCATCGCCATCTGTTCCACGGCGAGGCGAATGGATTCTGTGGGCTCAAGGATGCTGGGATTGCCGAGAGGGTCGCTGTCGTCGCGATACTCGAAAGTGCCCCCTGTTTCGGGCTGCCCCCACCGTACGAACTTCCAGCCGTCCTTAACTGCCTGCACGGAGTTCTCCACAAGTTCTTCGTTCGTTCGGCCCTGAGTATGCGGATAGCAGACGACCTTGTCTCGCACGGGTCCGCCGAGTAGCTTGTATACTGGCATCCCTACAGACTTGCCCTTGATGTCCCAGAGTGCAATGTCGATTGCGCTGATGGCGCAGCAGTAGACCTTGTCTGCCGGGAAGAAGCCGCCCCTGAACATCTGCTGCCACAGCCTCTCAGTGCTCCAGGGGTCTTGGCCGATCACGACCTGGGATAGGTGCTCGATGGCCTGAGTTATGGCGCCTCCCCAGTTCCTGATTCCCACCTCGCCAAGTCCGTAGATACCTTGGTCAGTTTCAACTTTTACTATGTAGTAGCCGCGTCCCCCTTCGCCCTGTACCGAATAGGGTTTGATGGCAGAGACTTTCACCGCGCTAGTCCTTTCACTTTGTTCTTCAAGGTTGTTGGTCAGAAACAATACTAAGTCAAGGAGCGCCGGGTAGCGACTCACAGGCTACCCCGTCGGAATTCCTGTCCAGTCTGTGCGGGTCTTCGTTGGGGCCTCCGGCGGCCAGGTAGAAGTCCTGGGCCTCGGACCAGCTATCGAAATCCGAGCAGTTCCGGTCTTCGAAGCCAGGTCGTGCAGTGGGGATGGGCTGCCGGGTCGCGGTCGGCTCGGGAGTGTACGTGGGTGTGGCAACGACTGGTGTGAAGGTCAGTGGTGCGACAGCAGGGTTCTCAGCGGGCGTGGGTACTGCCTCTGCTGGCACTGGCGTTGGCGCTTCTATCGTGGCTGCCGGCTCAGGCTGGCTATCAGTGCCTTCCTGTTGGATGAAGACGTTGGTCTCACAGGTGCCAGCCATCTCTCGGAGCGCATTGAACTCCTCTTCCGTGGCGGTTAGTTCCCACGTACGTTTGATCTCGATCCAGTCCAGCGCGTATTGGCACCAGTATTCCTCGTTGGGCGGACGCCACTCCTCCGGACCCTTTGCTCCCTTAGCTCGATTGGCCCGAGCGGTAGTCGCGATAAGGTGCCCCGGATAGGCAAGGTAGTTCGCGTAGTCTTCCTTCTTCTCCTCAGACCAGCCCCAGCCGCCAGCACTGTGCGCGTTTGCGAGTGGCACCATGTGGTCGACGTCAAGGTCGCCTGGGTCGGTCACTTCGGTGCCGGTGTAGGGCCCGACCCAATGCCCGGACTGCACCCGGCACCGGCGTTCGTCAGTGTAGGTGACTTCGATTGTGGACTCAGCTATCAGAGTCTCCTGCCTGGCGTCCTGGCAATCGCGGTCCTCGTCCGTCCAGTGCCGCCACTGACCGCGGTCGTACCTGGGTATGTCGTCACTCCATTCCGCGACCTCAATCCGTAGGATGATTGCCGATGCGGCAGGTTCTACGGGAACGGCAGTAGCCGGAACCGCGGTGGCTGCCGGGAGTGCGGGAGTTGGTGCGACTGTACGAGTTGGAGCAGGTATCAGGTCGGCAGCCTGCGAGCAAGAAAGGAGCACGAATGCTGCGCCGATTGCAAAGAGTAGGTTTCTGGTCATTACATGGGGCACTTTCGCTGTCGGTTGGAGTCTCGGATTCTAGCAAAGCACACGGAGAAGGATTAAATTGGTTGCAGGCGTCACTCCAGTATTGAAGAACCACCTTCCTGTTTTGTTACACTCATAAAGCTATGGAGACGCGAAGGTTTGAACAGCTCGTTAGACGAGCGATAAACGAACTCCCACCGGTATTCCTCGAACGCATGGAGAATGTCGATGTGGTCGTGGAGTACTGGGCGTCAAGGGAGCAGCTGATCGGGTCAGGACTGGATGAGCGGGAGATGCTTCTTGGCCTCTACGAAGGCATACCGCTTCCGGACCGCTACGACTACAACCTGGTCCTCCCAGACAAGATTACGCTGTTCCAGCGCGCGATCGAGAGCATCTGCAGCACGGACGAGGAGGTCGTAACCGAAGTCAGAGCCACCATCATCCACGAGGTAGCCCACCATTTCGGAATCGACGACGAGGCTCTTCACGAGATAGGAATAGACTGACAGGGCTAGGGTCCACACCGCCAGATTTATGGCGAGTACGCAGTGGCGCTGCACTGGCGTCCGGCGAGCGTACCCGCCTTGTTTGCGTTTCACTGGTGTTCCCTGGAAGTCCGGTTAGCCGGGAGGTTGAGTTTGGTGACGACAACTGCTGAGCGGCACGAAGGCGAGGTCAGGATCGATTCCGAAGATTCGACGAACCTGAACCTGCATCGCCTGACACCGATTTTGAGATCCGCTCCGCAGTACAGGAGCCTTCTGGAGTCACTGGGAAGCTCAGCCTCACGGTCAAGGGCACAGGTTCTCTCGGACTCTGTTCCGTTCCTGGTCAGCGCACTTCTCGAAGACCTGGATCTGCCAACAGTCATCGTCGTGCCCAGACCTGAAGAGGCTCGGCGGCTTCACGAGCGTCTGAGTGCGTGGGTCCGGGAGCCGCAGAGGGTACACCAGTTTCCGGAGACGGAGACTTTGCCATTCGAGCGTCTGTACACAGATATTGACACCGTGCAACAGCGGCTATGCGCCCTGGACGCTCTCCTCGCCAGTTCCGAGCCTCATGCCGTGGTGGTGGCTTCTGCAACTTCTGTGGCCCAGCGCACGCTCGACCGTCGGGCATTTGAGGGTAGTTCACACAGTCTCAGCGTGGGCGACCTTGTCGACCTGGACGATGTCCTGGAAGGTTGGCGTCGGATGGGTTACCGCTTCGAATCGGCTGTCTATGGTCCTGGATTCGTCAGCAGGCGCGGCGGGATCATTGACATCTTCCCCGTAGGCGCCGACTACCCAGTGCGTATCGAGCTGTGGGGGGATGAGATAGAGAGCATCCGACGCTTCGATCCGTCCAGCCAACGCTCAACCGACATGGTCGACTCGCTGAGAATCATCCCGGCACACGAGACGCTGCCAGCAATGGTCGAAAGGGAAGACCTCGACAGGCAGATGTCCAGGATAGAGGTATCCAATTGCACGCCGGTGCACCAGGAGCGAATACGCGAGGAGTTCTCGCAGCTGCTCGACGGGCACGAAGTTGACGACCTCAACATGTACGCCGGCTTTTTCAACCATGGATCGCTCGCCGACTACATTCCCGAAGACGCCCTGGTAATTCAGATCAGGCCCGAAGATCTCGCGTCGGCGGCCTGGGACAACGAGGAACGAATCCACGAACTACGCGATTCAAAAGAGCGGCGCGGCGAACTGCCGATGAACTTCCCTTCGTTCCACATGGAGTGGAACGAAATTCGGCCAGACCTGTCGCAGCAGGCCACTCAACTCGAAATCCAGTACTGGGGCGCCGGGGATCTCGTACATGACGACATTCACACTCTGCCGTTTGGATCACCCCCGACGTTCATTGGCAGGATCGAGAGTTTCGTCGAGGATGCGGACAACCTGATTTCAGACGGCGCTCGAACTCTTGCGATCACAAGTCACTCCAGGCGCCTTGAGGAGATACTGTCCCAGTACTCTGTTCGGAGTGAGCTCACTGCTTCGCTGGAGTCGCCTCCCAGCCCTGGAAATCTGACCCTCGTCCAGTCCTCAGGCCCGAATTTTGGAGACGGCTTCGTTCTCACCGTTCCAGATGGAAGGCTCGTTGTTCTTGGAGACACGGAGATATTCGGCGTCACCAAGCAGCGCCGCACTGTGAGGCGCAACAGGGCGAACTGGGACGCGTTCCTGTCGGAAATCTCCCCCGGCGACTATGTCGTGCACGTCGAGCACGGAGTTGGCAGGTTTACCGGTGTGGGAAGGCCATCGAGCAGCGCCGAAGACGGGCCAGAGTACATGATGCTCGAGTACGCCAATCGGGACAGGCTCTACGTGCCGCTGGAGCATCTCGATCGTGTCGCTCCCTATGTTGCTCCAAGCGATTCGCCTCCTCATCTCACGAGGCTCGGTACCCAGGAGTGGAAGAGGGCAAAGTCGAGGGCAGAGAGATCGACACGTCAGATGGCCGCCGAACTCATTGCTCTCTACGCTGCCAGGGAGATGGTCAATGGGCTGAGTTTCAGCCCGGACTCCACGTGGCAGCAGGAGCTTGAGGAGTCGTTCCCGTTTGAGGAGACGCCTGACCAGCTCGCGACACTGGCAGAGGTCAAGTCGGACATGGAGAAGTCGCGTCCGATGGACCGTCTGGTGTGCGGTGACGTTGGTTACGGAAAGACCGAAATCGCCCTGAGAGCAGCGTTCAAGGCGGTAATGGAAGGCAAGCAGGTGGGTGTGCTCGTTCCCACGACCGTGCTGGCCCAGCAGCACTACGTAACGTTCGCACAGCGGCTTAGCCCGTACCCTGTCACCGTTGACGTACTGAGCCGGTTCCGCACCAAGGGAGAGCAGCGCGACATTGTTGAGCGGCTTGCTTCGGGCAACATCGATATCTGCATCGGAACTCACCGCCTGATTCAGAAGGATGTCAGGTTCAAAGACCTTGGCCTGGTAATCGTCGACGAGGAACAGCGTTTTGGCGTCGGTCACAAGGAGAGGCTCAAGCAGATGCGGCAGGAGGTCGACGTCCTAACGCTCACGGCAACTCCGATTCCACGGACGCTGCACATGTCCCTGGCCGGCGTACGTGACATGAGCACAATCGAGACGCCGCCTGAAGAGCGGCTGCCGATCAAGACGTACGTGTCGGAGTTCAGCGACGAACTGATTCGTGAGGCAATCCTGCGTGAGTTGGACCGCCAGGGACAGGTGTACTTCCTTCACAATCGCGTCTACAACATCGCCTACATCGCTGACTACATTCGGAGAATTGTTCCTGAGGCTCGGGTCGGTATTGCGCATGGGCAGATGGCTGAGGGTGAACTTGAGAAGGCAATGGGATCGTTTGCCGATGGCGAGTCGGACGTTCTCGTGTGCACGACGATAATCGAGTCGGGCCTGGATATACCCAATGTGAACACGCTGATAGTCAACAGGGCTGACGCGTTCGGACTTGCACAGCTTTACCAGATCAGGGGAAGGGTGGGGCGGAGTAGTCGTCGCGCATACGCCTACCTGCTGATTCCGCGTTCTCAGGCACTCAACGAGACCGCTGAACGTCGCCTCAAGGCGATGCTTGCAGCAACTGAACTCGGGGCCGGATTCAGGATCGCGATGAAGGACCTTGAGATTCGAGGGGCAGGGAACATTCTCGGCGCAGAGCAGAGCGGGCACATCCACGCCGTCGGGTTCGAGCTCTACACCCGGATGCTCTCGCAGGCAGTTGAAGACCTTCGTGCCAGGCGCGAGGCGGGCGAGCTATCGGGAATGGGTCCGGAAGAGATGGCCGACGCAGTCAGGGAGGGCGCCGATGACACCGTCTCAGAGGCTCTACAGCCTGATCCCGGAGTTGGTCTGGACATTGGCATCCCTGCAAGCCTTCCCTCGGATTACGTGACCGACCTCCGAACCAGGATGGGGCTCTACCAGCGGATCATTGCGCTCGACGATCCGGCTGCCATCGACGCCATAGAAGACGAGCTGAGGGACAGGTTCGGGCCACTGCCGTGGCAGGCACAGGCGCTACTCTATTCTGCGAAGCTGCGAATTGCCGGCAAGAAGGCCGGGATAGAGTCCATTACCAGGGAGAGCGAACGGATCGTGCTCAGGATGAAGCACGAGGTAGGAGGCGCACGAAATGCGCTTCGTCGTCGGCTGTCCAGCGCTGCTGAGATTGGCAACACCCAGATTCGTCTTGATCTCGGCATGCTCAGTGAGAGCTGGGAGGAGTCGCTGATGGAACTCGTCAAGGAACTTGCAGAGTTCAACCAGGAGATGATGCGCCAGATCCTGAGTCCGGCGGCCAACTGAGTATCGCCTACAGCCCACCCATTAGCATGGGAAGCTCCATTAGCGTCTCGATTCTCGGACACTCGCTGAAACCTGTGTGATTGCGGTCGCGGTCGAGGAGGACCGGGTGGATTCCAACGTTTCTGGCGCCGTCGATGTCTGAGGAAAGCTGGTCACCAATATGGGCCGCATCGCCAGCCGAGACGCTCGCTCTCCGCAACGCCTCATGGAAGATTTGCGGATGGGGTTTTTCCATTCCCACTTCGCCGGATGTAACAACAAGATCGAGGTAGGGGGTCAGTCCCATGTCTTCTGCTAGCTGGTTTCCAGGCGCATTCATGTTGGAGATGAGGCCGAGCGTAAATCCCTGCTGCTTCAGTAAGTCCATGGCCGGTAGAACGTCATCGAATCTCGCCATTTCGTAAGGGATCTCTCTGACCGCCGTCCAGACCTCTGCTGCCTGCCGGACCGACACGTCGACGCCGCACCCCCTCAGCACGCGGCGCTCGTATTCTGCGAAGAACTCATTCCTCTCACCGGGACTCAACGTGCGCACGGGTTGAACGGCGTTCTGATCAGACATGAATGCGTCAGCGAGCGCGTACCCCCTGAGAATTCCGTCGGGAGTGACTTCAATCCCGAACTGCGCGCACGCCTGCGACTGTATCTGAAATCGATCAGGCTGAAAGCCTGCAAGGGTACCGTAGAGGTCGAAGAAGATGGCCTGAATCATGGCCGTCGTATAATAGCACAGCGATTCAGATTTCCAACTTGAAAGGTAGGAAGAGGTGCAGGCAGGTAAACTACCCATAGACGTACTTGGCCGACTCCTGGCCCGAGTAGAGATTACCGACCCCCGTGTAGTCCTTGGACCCCGGGCGGGTGAAGATGCTGCGCTCATCGACTTCGGTGATCGGTACCTGGTGGCCAAGACGGATCCGATAACCTTCGCTACCGACCTAATCGGATGGTACATGGTAAATGTGAACGCCAATGACATAGCTGTAATGGGAGCCACACCGAAGTGGCTGCTCGCCACTCTGCTGTTGCCTGAGGGCACTAATGAGCCAAGAGTCACGGAGATCTTTCAGCAGCTCAATCAGGCATGTTCAGACCTTGGCATAGCGCTGGTTGGTGGGCACACGGAGATTACCTACCGACTCGACAGACCGATTGCGGTCGGGGCAATGCTGGGCGAAGTCAGCAAGGACCGGGCGGTCTTCAGTTTCGGCGTCCGATCTGGCGACGCTCTGCTACTCACCAAGGGGATTGCGATTGAGGGTGCGTCGATACTTGCAAGAGAAGCGACAGACGCTCTCCTTGAGGCCGGTGTAAGTCGGGAGAGCGTTGAGGCAGCGGCCGATGGGCTTACCGATCCAGGAATCAGTGTCGTTCGCGATGCCCAGGTAACGCTTGCTGCTGGAGAGGTCCACGCCATGCATGACCCCACAGAGGGTGGCCTGTCGGGTGGCCTGTACGAGCTGGCGGCCGCTTCCGGACTAGGCATTGAAGTCGATTTCGAAGCAATCCCGTTGCTCCCCGAATGTATCGCAATCTGCGAGGCACTTAACCTTGACCCACTGGGACTGATCGCGTCCGGGGCACTCCTGGCTGCAGTCGCCCCCGGAGATTCAACAGCAATTGTTGAAGCTCTTAACGATGAGGGAATCCCTGCGGCAGTTATCGGTAGTGCTACTGACAAACACCAGGACGTGAAGCTATTCAAAACAGGAAAACAAGCTGAGTTCCCCAGATTCGCCAGAGATGAAATTGCAAGTTATTTCTCGGAAACATAGTTCTCAGACACCCTCAGCAGATTGTGTTAGCGTGGTTGAGCATTTGCAGTAGGACAATTGGGAAACGGCACAACGTGAGTACGGGAGTTTCAGATGAAGGTAGTTGTAACCAGCCTCTTTGGTGACGGATTCGAGGACAGTCTCACAAGCGAGTTCCCAAGTGTCGAGTTCGTGTTTGCAACGTCGCAGGAAGATCAGGCCCGCGAGATCAAAGACGCGGACGCGTACCTGGGCGCGCCAAATCGGGACGTGTTTCTCGCTGCCGACCATCTTCGATGGTTGCATTGCCCCGGCACAGGCATCGATAAGCTGACTGAAATCCCGGAGATCGTCGATAGTGACGTCGTTCTCACTAACGCAAGAGGACCTCATGCGGCGCCAATGGCAGACCATGTCATTTCCATGTGCCTCGCATTTGCTCATCGCACAAACGAGATGGTCCTCGATCAGAAGGCTCACGTCTGGGATGGAGCCAAGTACGACCGATCCTTCATCGAGATGGAGGGCACTACGATGGGCATCCTTGCTCTCGGTGACATCGGCTCAGGCGTCGCGAGAAGGGCGATGGGGTTCGGCATGGAAGTCTATGCCGTTGACAGGGACCCTTTTCAGGCTCCTCCCGGGGTCAGCGATGTGTGGGGACTGGACCGGCTGAACGATCTGCTGCAAATGTCTGACTGGTTCGTGGTGACTGCGCCGTACACGGTGGACTCGAAGGGCATGATTGGAGCGGAGCAACTTGCGTTGATGAAGTCGACCGCGCACCTGATAATCATCTCAAGAGGGGGAATCGTCGATGAGGACGCCCTGTTCGATGTGTTGAGCAACAAGAGCATCGCCGGGGCGGGTATCGATGCCTTCGAGGTCGAGCCGCTGCCAGAGGACAGTCCGTGGTGGGACCTCGACAACGTGATTATCTCTCCTCACTCCTCTGCGCTGACGGTTGAAATGTGGGAGGGTCGAAGGGAGATTTTCAGGGAGAACCTGCGCAGATTCCTGGCAAACGAGCCCTTCATCTATGTTTGCGACAAGACCGCGGGGTTCTGAGGGAGAGAGAAATGATCTTTGACGGACACGCCTACTGCTTCCCATCAACCGCGGGGGACGGTGGATTCGACGATCCTGACGATTTCCGGCGGCATCTTCAGCAGGCAATGGCAACCCATCATCAGCCAGTATGGAGGGCACGCGACCTTGCCCCAGGCGACGCGTCGGCACTTATCGATGCCGACAACTGGCAATCTCTGAACGCGCTGAAGCCATCAGACTTCCACGCCGCCACGAACGGGAGATTCGAGTGGACGGCAGATGGTGAGCGCTACTTCAAGCAGTACTTCCCGCCGTCCGTCACCGACATGAGCTACCCTGCAGACCGGCTGGTGGCCGAGATGGACTACGCTGGCGTGTCAAAGGCGCTTCTGCACCGGACGCCCTACCTGGGCATCGGAAACGAATTCATAGCGGACTGCGTTTCTCAGTATCCCGACAGGCTGCTTGGCTTGGCACACACACCAGAGTGGAAGACAAACACCGACCCTGCAGACTCACTCGCGAGTGTCACGAGTGCCGTAGAGGACGGTGGGCTGGTCGGTCTTCAGTTCCTGCCTCCACAGCTTGATCTGTACAACTACAGCGGCCCGTGGGACGCGCCAGAGTTTCACCAGTTCTGGGACGGAATAGCGAAACTGGGCATTCCGGTATTCTTCTCGTTGAAGCCTCGCCGGGACCCGGCAGTCGAGAGCTATGCAGCGGAGCTGGCTACTCTCACTCGTTGGATGGAGAGATATCCCGATGTGCCGGTAGTCATGACCCACGGCCTTGAGTGGCGGGCGTTCATGACTGAAGAGTCAGTAGACCTTCCTGACGATGTCTTCCGTCCGTTCGACCACCCGAACCTGCATCTTCAGTTCCTATTCCCGATCGCGCTTGGTGCGGTATGGGACTACCCGATGCTCCAGGTGAGCGATGCGATAGAGAAGTGCGTTAGCCGCATTGGTGCGGAACGCCTCATGTGGGGAACGGACATGCCTATCGTAATGCGCTTCTGGACCTACAGGCAGAACGTCGACATGATTCGGACCCACCGCGACTTCCTAACGCAGGATGAGCGCGACCTGATCCTGGGAGGCGCCGTGGCTCGACTACTCGGGGTGTCTAACGAGGAGTAGCTACTACCGCCCCTTGAAAACAGGCTCGCGTCTTTCGAGGAAGGCCTGCACGCCTTCAGCCCTGTCCTCTGTGGAACCACTTGTCTGACTGGCCAGGCCCTCATGCCACAGCTGGTCGTGCAGATCGCGGGAGTAGGACGAGTAGGCGAGTTTCTTGGTTAATCCGTGCGCGACAGAGGGGCCGGAGGCCAGCTTCTGTGCCAAGTCCATCGCTCGCTCCAGCAGCTCGTCATCAGGCACGACCTCGCTCACGAGACCGATGCGTTCTGCCTCCGTAGCGTCGATAATGTCGCCAGAGTACATCAACTCCAGCGCCTTCGACATGCCGATCGCCATGGGCAGCAGTTGTGTACAGCCATAGTCCGGCGACAGCGCCCGCTTGGCGAAGATCGCCGAAAATCTGGCGCTCTCGGCTGCGATCCGAATATCACAGGCGAGTGCGAGGCCAAATCCGGCGCCAACGGAAGCGCCATTCACGGCGGCAATCGTGGGTCTTGGGAACCGCTGTAGCATCAGCGAAGGATAGCCGAGCGGCATCCCTCGTTGCGCCAGCGTTTCGGTGCCAGGTATGTGTCCCTGTCCCGGAGCGGGGGTCAGGTCCGCTCCTGCACAGAATCCTCGCCCCGCGCCAGTTACTAGAAGGGTACGAACACCGTCTTCATGAGCCTGATCGACGGCACAATGAAAATCGTCGATCATGCTGCGGTCTATGGCGTTCATCTTGTCGGGCCTGTTGAGTGTCAGGACACCGACATCACCAACTCGCTCACTTATGACACTTGGCTCGGACATTTCGGTTCCTCCGGAGATGGTCAGACTGACTTACTCATAATAGCAAGCCGTACAGATCAGGACAGCCTGCACGCATGTGGCCGATCACCAGGATGGGCTGGTGTCGTCGGCGTCATTGTCGGTCAGCCGTTTCTGGTTGGAACCGTCAGCGTCCATGACGAATATGTCAGCGTCACCGTCGAGATAGCTTACGAAAGCTATCAACTGTCCCGAAGGCGCCCACACTGGCTGGTTGTCGACGACCGTATTGTACGTCAACCGTGTCATGTCTGTTCCATCGTTCGCTACAGAGTATATCTCAGGATTTCCATCCTGCTCAGAGACGAAAAGAATTCGCCTTCCCCTGGGTGACCATGCGATGTCGTACTCGGCGCCTTCAGTGTTGGTAAGTCGCCTCACGTTGGTGCCGTCGGCGTCCATTATGTAGAGTTCTGGATTGCCGTCCCTAGTTGACAGAAAGGCGATCTGCCTTGAGGATGGAGACCAGCGAGGGCTGTAGTCGGGCTGGTCCGACAGTCTCAGCTCATTGACTCCGTCGGGGTTTCGTACGTAGATTCCCTGTCCATCCCACTCCGTAAGGGCAAAGGCAACGTATTCGCCGTTCCGCGCCCAGTCTCCGACCTCATCTGCTTCTATCGAGGTCAAAAGCCCGCTCCCCGAGCCATCGGTGTATCCCACCATCACTCTCTTGCGATCTCCCTGTCTTCCGAGGAATGCGATTCGCTCGCCCGCCGGACTCCAACGATGGTCGGATAACAGTTCGCCATTTGCGATCTGAATACGTTCAGAGCCGTCGGTCCGCATGACTTCAAGCGCCGACCTTTCGCTGGTGCCGGTGAGGAAGGCGATCAAGCTTCGGTTCTGAGACAACAGGGGAGAGTGTTCGTCGCGATTCGACTGGGTCAGGTTCCTCTCATCCTCGCCAGTGGAGGAGATGGAATAGATCTCCAGATTGCCGTCTCGGTCAGACGTGAAGACAATCCTAGATCCCTCCGTCGCGCATCCCGCTAGAACGAATGCCAACGCCACCCACAGACAGATGGTCAGTGACAGGGGAGCAGCGTACGGTAAGTTCGATCGAAAAGACACCAGTAGCCTCCTGCAGGCGAGATGCCGCACAGTTGAGACAGTTCTTGAACAAGTATTAGAACGAAACCAATCGTAACATAGCGAATTGTCGGCCCTCCAAGCTAAGGGAAGGTAAATGTATGTCGGAGTGAGGAATTCCGTACTTCAGGGAAGAGCCTGAACAGACGTGGGCTCGGAGGTGTCTGCAACCACTTGGGATACGGCAGTCCCAGCAGGATTGCCTTCCGGATGCTGTTCAAATATCCGCTCCGGAACTGCTGGACCTGAGACTACAACCGGCTGCCTCGTCTGCTTGTTAGTGAGGGGTATTGCTGTTATAATGCCCGATGAAATCCATCGTTGAATTTGTTGACTTGCGGAAGTGGGCATCGCCCACTTTCTTTGTTAAATCGGGAATCCTAAATCCGCCAGAAAGTGGAGGTGGCTGAGTAATGAAGAGCGATTTCCTTGTCGCCTTGACCCAGTTGGCCGCCGAGCGAAATCTGCCGCGCGAGATAGTGCTATCTGCTATCGAGGCAGCGTTGGCTTCAGCGTACCGAAAGGACGCGATCGCCGCAGGGCAGAACATTTCGGTCAAGCTAGACCCCGGTTCTGGTGATGTAACGGTCAACATTCTGAAGACCGTTGCCGCTGAAGTAGTAGACCCGGTGACCGAGATCACCCTCGAAGAGGCGCGCCAGATTAAGGCAGATGCCCAGGTTGACGACGTCATCTCGACACAGCAGATCCCGCACAGTGCCGGCCGAATCGCGGCGCAGACTGCCAAGCAGGTGGTTGTACAACGCCTGAGAGAGGCCGAGCGCGACCTCGTGTTCCAGGAGTTCACTGACAGGGTGGGCGAGGTCTTCTCAGTCACTGTACAGAGAATTGAGCCCAGGCATGTCGTCGTAGACATGGTTAGGGGCGAGGCTATTCTTCCACAGTCTGAACAGATGCCCAATGAGCGCTACAGGCAGGGTCAGAAATTCAAGGTCCTGCTGAGGTCAGTCGAGCGCACGGCGCGGGGCACTGAGCTAGTTGTATCGCGTGCCGACAGGGACTTCCTCCGACGACTGTTTGAAATGGAAGTTCCCGAGATCTACAACGGTGCTGTCGAGATGGTAGCGGTCTCTCGCGAGGCTGGATCACGCAGCAAGGTAGCGGTACGGGCACGCCAGGACGGCGTAGATCCCGTGGGGTCGTGCGTCGGACTTAGGGGAGTGCGTATACAGAACATCGTCAATGAGCTGCAGGGCGAGAAGATCGACGTTCTAGAGTGGAACAGGGACATTTCGCGATTCATCGCGAACGCACTCAATCCCGCCCAGGTTCTCAGGGTAGAACTCGACTCAGAAAGTCAGGCGGCCATCGCCGTGGTCCCGGACAGGCAGCTTTCCCTTGCAATCGGCAAAGAAGGGCAGAATGCCAGGCTGGCAGCCAAACTTACCGCATGGAGCGTTGATATAAAGAGTTCGACCGAGGCCGAAGCGCTCGCACTGGAGCGCGCTCGGATTGCCGCCGAAGAGGCAGCTGCAGAAGCGGCGCGCCAGGCGGAGGAGGCTCTCACAGCCGTTGCTGAAGCTCCGGAGGAAGCACCGCCCGTGGAGCCTGAACTTGCTGTTGCCACTGCAGAGGACGCCGTGGTCGCAGAGGCGGCAGCAGCCGTTCAGGAGGTTGCGGAGGCAATCGTCGAGGCTGTCCCTGAAGAAGCGCCAGTTGAAGAAGTCGTGGACGAAGAGGCTGAGGCTGCAGCGCAAGCTGAACGAGAGCGCGAAGAAGCCGCAATCCTGGCCGAGCTCGAGCGTGAGGAGGCAGAATTCCTCGCCGCACTTGAAGCTGAGGAGCAGGAACGCGAGGCTCAAGCCGCCAAGGAAGCCGAAGCGACCTCGCTTCGTGATCTACCTGAGCATGTCTGGGCAATCCCAACTGCTGCAGGGCAGGCGGAGCCCAGCCAGATCAGGTTTGCCGAGGACATCGCCGGGTTGAGAGGTGGCGTTACGGCAAGGCGCACAAGGAGGGCCGGCAACGCAGATGGAAGCACCGACTCGCCGCCACCCGCCCGTGGGCGGAGCCGTCGACGGGGCAGGCCAGTCAGAAGGCGGAGATAGTACCCGCAGCGAGTTACTGCTGTTTCCTGGAGCGAATTGGATGGAGTTTCGCCCATGGTAAAGAGCAAACGCATTCCTCTAAGAACCTGTGTGTCCTGTGGGCTGAAGACCGCGAAAAGGGAATTGCTGCGAATCGTGTCGCCGCCTGAAGGTAAGGTCACAGTCGACCAGGGTGGCAAGCTCAATGGGCGCGGGGCCTACCTCTGCATGGAGTGCAGAGCCGCCCCTGAGTCACTGAGGCGCGGCAGGCTGGAACACTCGCTAAAGACCAGGATTGGCGAGGGCGAGTGGAATAACCTGTTGAACACAGTGGCAATCGCGTCCGTAACAGAATCTGTAGACTAAAGGCTCGAGACAGTAGGTGGACGGGGCACTATGACAACCGAACAGGCACAGTCTAACCAGCAGGGATCAGCAGTTCGAGAACACAGTCTCGAAGAGATCTCCACGGCCATCAGGCTTCAGGGACTCGAGCCTCTGGACATCCCGGCTGCGGTCACCGTTGCTGACCTGTCCTCCGTGATGGAGGTAGGTGCCGTTGAGGTCATCAAAGAGTTGATGCGCAACGGCTATATGTTCACGATTAACGACGTGATCGAGCACGATATTGCATCCCTGGTAGCCCCAGCCTTTGGATTTGGAGTGCTTCCCCTTGATGCCGAGTCCCAGGTGGATAGCGGCTCTACTTCTCTGGTCATCTCTCCGGATGAGGAAGAGGACCAGGAGGCGCTACGCCCAAGACCACCAGTGATTACAATTCTGGGTCACGTCGACCACGGTAAGACTACTCTCCTGGACAAAATCAGAAACGCCAACGTGGTGGAGGGGGAGGCAGGGGGAATAACCCAGCACATAGGCGCGTATCAGATCGATCGCAACGGGACCACGGTCACCTTCATAGACACACCAGGGCATGAGGCATTTACTGCGATGCGGGCCCGAGGCGCACAGGTCACGGACATTGCAGTACTGATCGTTGCTGCCGACGATGGCATCATGCCCCAGACAATCGAGGCCATCGACCACGCCAGGGCAGCCGATGTTCCTATTGTCGTGGCCATAAATAAGGTCGATCTACCCAATGCCGACACTGAACGCGTAAAGAGACAGCTTGCTGAACAGAACCTGCTGATCGAGGAGTGGGGGGGCGACATTATTTCGGTGCCGATGTCGGCACTGCAAGGTGAAGGCGTCGATGACCTCGTAGACAACCTGGTTGTACTCTCAGAGGTAAGTGAATTTCAGGCCAATCCTGAAAGGTATGCACTGGGAGTCGTAGTCGACGCACGTCGTGACAAGAGCAGGGGCAGCGTAGCCACGCTTCTCATACAGACCGGTACTCTCGAGGTTGGCGACAATATCGTCATCGGAGGAATCAGGGGCAAGGTCAGGGCAATGTTCGACCCCAATGGCGAACGAATCGAGTCCGCTGGACCTTCAACCCCCGTTGAGATTCTGGGCCTTAGTGATCTTCCTGAAGCTGGTGAACTCTTTGAAGTTGCCGAGGACGAGCGTGAGGCACGGCAGCTGGTAACCGAGTACGAACGGGACATGCGAAGGGAACGCCAGTCAGGACCTACGCTGGATGACGTTCACACACGCATCCAGTTGGGCGAGGTCAAGGCGCTCAACCTGATTTTAAAGACAGACGTCCAGGGCACAGTCGAGCCCGTAAGGGGAGCATTGGAGCGCCTGAACACGGACGAAACGCGCGTCAATATTGTTCACATCGCCAGCGGCGGAATCACCGAAAGCGACATACTGCTCGCGGTAGCGTCCCAGGCGATCATCATTGGCTTTAACAGCCCACCGGAACAGGGTGCCCAGGCGCTTGCCAACCAGGAGGGCGTGGAGATACGCAACTACGACGTCATCTACCACATGACCGAAGATATCGCTCTGGCGCTTACTGGAATGCTTGAGCCAGTGTACAGGGACGTGCTCGAGGGCAGGGCAACTGTCAGAGCAGTCTTTACACTCGGGAGGTCCATCAAGGTCGGCGGCATTTACGTCAATGACGGCAGAATAGCTCGTGGTGCCAAGTTGCGGGTCCTACGCAACGGTGATCTAATCGCTGAAGGCCCCATCTCGAGCTTGCGCCACTTCCAGGATGACGTACGTGAGGTAGCGACCGGATTCGAGGGTGGAGTCACCTTAGATCGCTTCAATGGCTGGGAGATCGACGACGTCATAGAGGCGTATCGCTCCGAGCAGGTGAGATAAGGCCAGCTACGGTCCATGTCCAGGAGAATCGAGCGTCTAAACTCCCTGATTCGACGTGATCTCAGCGAACTGATCCGGAACGAGGTCAGAGACCCTCGGGTCGCCGTTGAGATGAGCGTTACCCGTGTGGACACGTCAGCCGATATTCAGCACGCTAAGGTGTACGTGAGCGTCTACGGTAACCTGCGCGAGAAAGAGGACGCTATCGCAGGCCTGGAAGATGCCTCCGGTTTCATCCGACGGCAGCTCAGGGGCAGGCTGGAGACCCGCAACGTCCCTCTGCTCAGGTTTGTCCTAGACGAAACTCTCGACGAGGGGAATGAAATGCTTCGCCTCCTCGATAGCCTTACTGACCAGATCCCTCCCGAATCGGACTCAGCCCAGCCCATATGACGGACAGGCCGCCTTCGGGCATCCTCAACGTAGACAAACCCTATGGAATGACCTCGATGGAGGTCGTTCGGCGCGTCAAGCGTGCCCTGGGTGTCAAGAAGGGCGTCGGACATGGCGGGACCCTCGATCCAATAGCCACGGGGGTTATACCTGTTTGCATTGGACAGGCAACGCGAGTCATGGAGTTTCTGCTCGACAGCTCGAAAGAGTACACGTGTGGTATTCACATGGGAGTGACCACGGACACCTATGACGCGATGGGCGACATTGCCGCTGATCGAGATGCCTCCCACGTCACACGCCAGGCGATAGAGTCGGCACTTGAAGACTTCCAGGGTGAGATCGCCCAGGTCCCACCCATGTACAGCGCGCTGAAGAGGCAGGGCAGGCGACTCTATGATCTCGCCAGGGAAGGTGTCAAGGTCGAGCTTGACTCCAGGCCAGTAGTCGTCCACGAAATCTATCTTACGGAGTGGGTCCCTCCAGTTGCCACGGTGAACATCGTGTGTGGAAAGGGGTTCTACGTTCGTTCACTCGCCCACGATCTCGGGAACGCGCTCGGATGTGGAGGTCACATGAAGTCGCTGGTCCGCCGCAGGACGGGGCCTTTTCACATTGACGATGCAGTCTCACTAGAGGATGCTCAGCGGGAGATAGAGTCCGGTCGTACGGCTGATTGGCTGATTGGCCCGGATAGTGTCCTCGAGTCGATGCCGGCAATAATCGTCGGCCAACAACACCAGTCTGCAATACGCAATGGCAGAGCACTACCCCCAGGCGTTGGGCCTTCAACTGAACCGGGCTCAGGGCGCATCAGAGCCTACGGTACGGACGGCGCCTTCGTTGCCATAATGCGATTCGACGCCAAGCTTCGACAGTGGCGGCCCGACAAGGTGTTCAACAGTTAAAGTCTCCGATTAGCTAGGCTGTCATATCGGCCTTGTTTCTATTCGGAAGACGCCAATATACTCACTCCATGCCGCCCCTACTCGAAGCCACTGACCTCACCAAGCGCTACGGTTCAACACTTGCCCTCGACAGTGTGAACTTCACCGTTGAAAGTGGCATCACTGGGCTTCTTGGTCCGAACGGAGCGGGCAAGAGTACGGCCATGAAGCTATTCCTCGGCCTGCTTATCCCGACGTCGGGTTCTGCAACCGTCATGGGGGAGAAGCCTTACGAGAATGTAATGGCGCGTACCCACCTTGGATACATGCCAGAGCATGAATGTCTTCCATTGCCGCTGACAGCCACCGAGTTCCTGGCACATATGGCGCAGATCAGTGGACTCCCGACTGGTGCCGCGCGCAGCCGGACTGCAGACATCCTCAGACACGTTGGTCTCGACGAAGAGCGGTACCGTTCCATGGGGGAATACTCCACTGGCATGAAGCAGAGAGTTAAGCTCGCGCAGGCTCTTGTACATGATCCCGAGATGGTCTTTCTGGATGAACCAACGGCTGGACTGGACCCCGTGGGACGTGAGGAGATGCTGGCGCTGATCCGGCGGACTGGCAAGGAATTCGGAATCAGCATCATGCTCTCCACTCACCTCATGGGAGATGTCGAGACAACGTGCGACCGCATCATCGTGCTGGAGGGCGGGGAAGTCACTGCGGCTGGCGATGTCTCTGGATTCACCGCAGAGTCAGAGACTGTCTACATTGACGTTTACGACGATGTGCAATCGCTTATTGCAACGCTGTCGGCACGTGGACTGGAAGCGTCTGTGGACGGTGTCTCCGTTGCTGTGGAGGGCGTGGGTGATTCCGAATACGATCAGATCAGGGATGCCCTTGTAGAAGCAGGATCGAGGCTCAGGAGACTGGGTCCGCGCCGCCGCCGTCTGTCCGACATATTCAGAGATGGGTCGGAATGAGTACTCCCGAGGGCCAGGTTTTCGACCTCGGATATCGCCACTATGACGGTCCCAGAGAAGGAAGAACTCGGGCGCGCAGAGCACTCTTCGTGAACGGCGTTCGGACTTGTTTTGGACTAGGCCGAGGCGCGTGGGCCAAGGTCTTGCCAGTGCTCTTCCTCGTGGCGGTCATGGCCCCGGCTGCGATTCTGTCCATCATGGCAGGACTGCTGGGAGAGGTGTTTGCCGATGTGCTGGACCTCCCTGGACCTCAGGACTACTATGCGATTGTCTCGCCGATTCTACTGATTTTTGCTGCAATCATCGCCCCTGAACTCCTCTGTTCAGACCGTAAGAGTGGCGTGATTAACCTGTACCTGGTGCGTCCGCTGTCGTCGAATGACTATGTGGCAAGCAGATGGCTGTCTTTCTTTGCGGTCAGCCTCGTTTTCATATACGCAGGACAGGTGGTGCTCCTCACCGGGCTGGCAATGGGTTCAGAAGAGCCCTTTGCATATGTTCGAGAGAACTGGGCGCACGTTCCGAGATTCCTACTGGCTGGACTGGCTATCGCTGCTGTGACCACGACTATACCTCTCGCGGCTGCGTCACTTACAACGAGGCGAGCCTACGCTTCGCTGGCGGTGATAGGTCTGTTCGTGGTTACCACGGTTGTGGTAGCTGCGCTTAGTGAGATCGACTGTGTAACTTCACCCGATGTGGAACAGAGCACATCGGGCCGGCAGGCGAACTCTGATTCCACGTCTGGGGCTAGCCTTGCCGTGACGTTTGGGAGCGGCGGCCTCGCAGGACTCGACAATTCAAACACTGGTTGCGAACCCGAGCTCGGAATCGTGGGAAGGTGGGCACGACTGCTCGACTTTGGAGGCATTCCGCTGCAGATTAGTGACCTGATTTTTGGCGAGTATGAAGAGGAGTTAACTCCTGAGACAGAACTAATCCCGTTGCCGCCCTCTGTAGCGGTGGTGTGGTGGATCGTCATAGTCTCGGTCCCGGCAGCAGTTCTGTGGAGCCGCTATAGAAGGCTAGTGACTTGATGCAAGAAGGAGCGCTGAATTCACTCAGGGCCTCAATTGAGGTATCTGAAGTGTCGAAGTGGTATGGCAATGTTGTTGCCGTGAACGATGTCTCTCTAGAGGTATATCCCGGCATCACTGGGTTGCTCGGACCGAACGGAGCGGGAAAAACGACACTTCTGTACTTGGTCGCTGGCCTGAGCGCATGTTCGAGAGGTGCTGTCAACGTCCTGGATCAGCCGGTAAGGGACAACCCGGGACTCTATCGGCGCGTAGGGTTCATGCCCGAGCACGAGTCAATCTATCCTTTTCTGACCGGTCGCCAGTTCGTTGAAACATCGGCCAAGCTTCACGAGGTAGCCGACGTATCAAATGCCGTCGATAGAGCAGTGGAGATGGTCGGACTTCAGGACGTCCAGAACAGGTCTATGGGCGGCTACTCCAGGGGCATGAGACAGCGAATGCGGCTGGCGGCCGCGCTGGTCCACGACCCGGAAGTGATCATCCTGGATGAGCCACTCAATGGCACGGACCCGCGTCAGCGCATCGAGTTCCAGGACTCCATGGAACGACTGGCATCTGATGGCAAGACCATTCTGATCTCGTCCCACATCCTAGAGGAAGTAGAGACTCTCGCTGGAAGGATCCTACTCATGCTCAGCGGAAAGCTCGCGGCATCGGGAGACTTTCGCGCGATCAGGGCGAGGTTGGATGAACACGCGTACCAGCTCCGAGTAGTAGTCGATCGTCCCAACGAGATGGCCTCTGCGATCATTGGCATGAACACCGTGGACTCTGTTGCCTTTTCCGACGACCGTTCTCTTATTGTCCACAGTCGTAACGTGGCGGCTCTTCAGACTTCTATTCCCAAGCTAGCCCAGGAGAGAGGCATTCGCCTGACGAGAGTAGAGCCGCTGGACGAGTCGCTGGAGAGCCTCTTCGAGTACATGGTGGAACGTTAGATGGGACCCGTTTTTGGGCTGTCCCTCAGGCAGATAACCGGGGTTCGGCGTCTACTTATCGTCCTACTGCTCGTGCTGCTCCCAGTTGCATTGACGGTGCTGCTGCGTCTCACGGCCTCCGATGGGGACGGGGATCCTGGGGATTTCGTAAATGCCATAGTAAACGCCCTGATTGTCGGTGTCGTACTTCCGATCGTGATGATCTCGTTCTCCACCACCGTCTTCGGAAACGACCTAGAGGACAGGACTCTGAGTTTCATCATCATGACACCCGCGGCGAGGTGGAAGATCGCGCTCTCCAAATTGGCTGCGCCGGTTCTGATCGGAGCGCCGCTGGTAGTAGTGAGCGCCGCTGTCACTATCTACGTCGGCATGGATGGCGATGTGACCACGGTAGCCGCCGTGTGTGCGGGTACAATTGTCGGAGCCGCAGCCTACGCAGCAGTCTTCACTTGGGCAGGACTCATAACAACGAGAGCACTAGCCTTTGCGATTGTCTACGTCTTCCTGTGGGAGGGTGTCATCAGTGCCTTGGTCCCTGGGGTGAAGTACCTGAGTGTGAGCGCCTACGCCCTCTCTGTCATGTATGGGCTTAGCGACAGTGCACTTGAGGCGGTGGCAGAGCAGACTATCGACATGCCGGTGGCGCTCATTGGAGCTGCGTTGGTGGCCGTTGCCTTCTGGCTGCTGACAGTATGGCGGCTCAGGACAATGGACGTCCCCTAGAGACGGTCCCGCGGTAATTGCTTCAGTCTGGTACTAGGATGCGACCGACTGAGCGGACAGTTCTCCCCGCCGGGCGGCGGCAGTGAGGCGCGCCCGTGTCTGGAAAGTTGTCTGGGCCTTCACGACATTCGCGACATCGCCAGCCCACTCTCGCAAGGAGGCTGAATGAAGGCCCCGTGCAAACGAGAAGCTAAGCTCCCACGGAACACCCACTTCTCGGCCTCTGAGCACGATAGCGTTAAGGTTACTGGTGGCTTCCTCATCTCCCTGCCCGCCGGACAGGAACATGATTCCAGGTACGGCAGCCGGTACGGACCTCATCAGGGTCTCAACGGTCCTGAGTGCGACCTCCTGGACGCCAGCCCTGTTTGATGAATCTTTGCCGGACACCACCATATTCGGCTTCAGGAGCGTGCCCTCTAGTAGCACACGCTGCGACAGCAGATGGGCGTACGTGCGTTGAAGGGCTAACTCTGTCACTTCCTGGCACCGGTCAATGTCGTGAGTGCCGGCCATCATGACCTCCGGCTCGACTATCGGCACAAGGCCAGCCTCCTGCGCCAGGGCAGCATATCTGGCAAGCGCATGCGCGTTGACCTCTATGCAGTAGTCGGTGGGGATTGTAGGGCCGACATTGATGACTGCCCGCCACTTGGTGAATCTCGCGCCTACTTCCCTGTACTCACTGAGCCGGTCACGAAGCCCGTCGAGCCCTTCGGTGACCATTTCCTTCGGTGCATTTGCAAGATCCTTGGCACCGGTATCGACCTTTATGCCTGCCAGTATTCCTCGTCGCGAGAGCATCTCAACGATGGATGTACCGCTCGCGCCATTCTGCCGAAGTGTTTCATCGTAGAGAATCACACCACTGATATGATCGTCGATACCCACAGTTGTAAAGAGCATCTCACGATAGTCTCTACGGTTGACCTCGGTGTTCTCTATGCCAAGCTGGACAAATCTGGAGCCTATGGTGCGTGTACTCTCGTCAGCAGCGAGAATTCCCTTTCCAGGGGCAACAAGCGTCTGGGCGGTCCGGACTAGCGTTTCAGCGGTCATCCCTCATATCCTGTGAAACTAATTGGCGCCGGCCAACTCTACCACACCGCCATACCTCTGGACGAAGGCGTCGGGCGTCATGCCTACCTGATCGGCCAGTTTGCGACACATGTTGGGATCCTTCAGGTCTGACTTTTCCAACCTGATCATGTACTTGCGTGCTATCCGGTAGCCATCGCCGTGAATGTCTACAGTCCGCACCTTCGTTCGTCCGGTGGATGGGTCCCTGAGCTGGCTGAATGGGAGGACTTCAATCTTCCCGTTTACCTGGCAGATCAGTCCTCCAGTAGTATCGGGAGACTGTTCTGCACTACCGAGCAGGAATCTTGCGGCACCATAGCCAAGGCTGCGAGTGTAGTCGATGTCAAACGGAATAGGTGGGTACGATCTCAGTTCGTATCCAACATTGCTGTCCACAATCTGGAGGTTCTCCCCGCGTACAGCGAATCGCGTCTGAATCTCCCGTCGGAGCGCCTTTTCCAACTGGATGTCGCCAAGCCTCAGGTGGCCGTGCTGATCTCTGGATACTTCCACACCTGGAATGCTCGCCAACTCTTCAGGATCGAATCTCTCGGCCACGCCCTCTGCAATCACCGCGAGCCCCCGGCTCTTCCCCATGACCCTACGCTTGAAGATGGCTGTCTCCAGGATGTCGCACACCTGGCTCAGTCTGATGCGGTCTCCGGGGAACTCCTCCGGAATTATGGTTAGCGTGGCGGCAGCCGCCTTGCCGATGCCGAGCGCGAGGTGGCCGGCGGCGCGTCCCATTGCGGTCACGAGATACCACCGGTTGGTGGTCCTGAAATCTTCAATCAGGTTACGGACGATCTCAGTTCCCAGATGTCGGGCCGTCTCGTAGCCGAAGGTAGGCATGTTACCGGGCAGCGGCAGGTCGTTATCGATTGTCTTAGGAATGTGGGCAACTCTGATGCGGTTGCCAGCATGACTGGAGACCTCTGACGCGCTGAAGGCGGTGTCGTCGCCTCCAATGGTAACCAGGTAGGAGACTCCCAGACGCTGAAGAGCGCTCACGGTGTTTTCGAGGTGTTCGGGTCTGCGTGTAGGGTTGGCACGGGAAGTGCGGATTATCGAGCCACCGCGATGATGGATCTGAGCGACATCGACGATACTGAGAGGAACTACCATGTCGGTGCGGCCCTCCATCAGGTGAGAGAAGCCGTCCAGTATACCGACTACCTCGTAACCCTGGTTGACCGCCTCTATGGTAGCGGCGCTGATTGCGCTATTGATGCCCGGAGCTGGGCCGCCACCCATCAGGATGCCGACGCGGCCGTCATCGCCGTTCAAGTAGATCGTCTCCCCGAGATAATCCACTGGCACCGGCCATTCCGATGACAGTGCGACCCGAAGCAGAGCGCGGGCTCAAGATGACCGGACCCGCCTGGTCGGGGCGACTGGACTTGAACCAGCGACCTCCACGTCCCGAACGTGGCGCGCTACCGACTGCGCTACGCCCCGACTACCGCCAACGCTCCACATTGTAACGATTAGACTGTTTTGCGGGCAATAAGGGAACGTAAACGTGCTCCGGTAGAGAGCCAGTGCGGAAACTTGACATATATCCAGTGCCGACGTATTTTTGCACCCAATGCGGACACTATTTAAGTTCCGCTGTAGTTGTCTGCTCACCCTCATAGAGCGGGAATTCGACCATACGGATTCGAGCGACACATAGCACCTTTGGGAGGCTTTAATGGGTTACTTCAGACGCAGGGCATTTTCAGTGCCTCTGTGTGTACTGGTTCTCGGCGCAATCGCCGTTCTGATGGTGATCGCCTGTAGCAGCGAAGAAGAGGCCGAACCGGCGGCCCCAGCGGCCCCTGCCGCGCCGGCTCCGACCTCGGCACCTGCGGCTCCCGCTCCTGCTGCCACGGCAGTGCCTGCTCCGGCTCCGCCACAGGCCATGGACAAGGAACCGAAGGGTGAACTCTACGTCGGTGTCCCGCTACTGCACCCACTGGTGCAGCTACAAGAGAAAGACGCAAACGGAACCGTTGGCGGACCCGGTACGGACTTCCAGATCTTTGAGGGAATCTTCAGGGCCCAGTTCACTGAGCCGGGAACGATCCCTTCACAGGAGATTCATGAGCCGGAGATTGCCGAGTCATGGACGATCGCTGACGATATGAACAGCGCAACGCTGACCATTCGACGCGGAATCATGTGGCACGACGACTGGGGCGAACTAAAGGCTGAGGACGTCGTTTTCACTTTCAACAACGCTTTCAAGACGGGTTCGGTCAGCAATGCAGGCGAGCAGCTCTCGCCTGGACACAGAGCAGGTTGGGAAGTCATAGACGAGTTCACCGCGCAGATGAATGTCGTTCCTGGCGAATTCAGCCCGACCTGGGGCGTTCTCCACGGTGGACTTGGCTGGGACTCCACGTTCGGAATCACCTGCAAGCACTGCTTCGAGGAAATGGGTGAGGCTGACTTTATTACGACTCCGATTGGGACAGGCCCGTTTAAGGCCAACCGGTGGGTTGGGAACGACGAGATTCAGGCAGAGGCGCTCGTCGACCACTGGCGGATAGTCCCCAACGTCAAGACATTGAACATATACGAGATGCCGGAAGATGCGACTCGTGAAGCCGCGATCCGCACCGGCGAAGTTGACATCACGAAGATCTCAGTGAAGAAAGTAGCCGGGATAGTCGATGACACCAGCGGTATTGCGGTGCCCATGGGCTTGCCCAACCCGAATACGATCTACTTCTCGGGCAACTATTGGGCAAAGGTATGCCCTGAATGTGAAGAACCTGACCTGATTGCCAATCCGAGGCCTGGATTCCTTCCCGACGAAGAGCATCCCTGGATTGGTAACCCGTATGGCGAGGGCTGCGACTATGATGCGCTGTTCTCGGCCTTGCCTCCGCCTGCGGGCTCAGTCTGCCCTGAAATGGAAGGGCCCAGGAAAGTTCGCTGGGCAATGTCTATGGCCATCGACCGCCAGGCTATCGTTGACAACGTTATGGACGGCTTCAGTGATGTAGCGTACACGGCTATGCACACGCAGTTCCCACCAGGGGATGAGAACTTCCAGGAAGATTGGACAGTCCCATTCGATCCTGCCATGGCAAAGGAATACCTCGCAGAGGCCGGATTCCCTAATGGCTTCCCGGTCGTCTTCTGGGCTACGGAAAGCGTTCCAAACACATGGGACCCAGAAGTGGCGGATGCCGTGGGCGAGATGTGGCGAGAGAACCTCAACCTGGATGTCACGGTGGACAAATCACCTTACGCCTCCAGAAGACCTGAGACAGTCACGAAAGAAATGGACGTTCCGTGGTTGCACGGCTGGGGCATGCCTCCAGGAGGGACCAAGGCTCCGTTCTTCTGTCCTACTCCAGGACACCTAGGTGGCGCTGAGCTGCCGGCGGTAATCTGCGATGTGAACTACGAGAACGACATTGAGCCAAATCTGGAGAAGAGGATCGAGAACAGCATCCACTTCCAGAACTATATGTCGTATTGGCATATAAATGCCGGGGTAGTGACGGTCAAGAGTTTCTGGGTGAAACTGCCGACGATCAAGGAGTGGCACCCTTACTGGGGAAGCAGCTTCAATAATCCCGCTACGGTAGTCATCGACAAGTAGGCTTCGGCCTCAGCGATAGAATTGACACAGACTTCAGGCAGCGGCCTCTCCCTTGGTCGCTGCCTGACTGCCAATAGCTGAGGGGAGCCTACGGCACCCGACTATGCGAAGATTAATCCTTCGAAAATTTGCCGCGATAGTGGTCGTTCTGTTTGGACTGACCATACTTGTATTTTCGTTGTCCCATGCCACGGGAGACCCGCGGTACCTGTACATGACGCAGTACACCAGGACCACTTCCGAGGCTTGGGAGGCCCAGGGGAAGGCGATGGGCCTGGATAAGCCCCTGGTTGTTCAGTACATAATCTGGGTCGCCAAGGCGGTACGCGGAGACTTTGGGACCTCCGTGTACTACCAGCGGAATTCGCTCGACATGATTCTTGAGTCTCTGCCGGCGACACTGCAACTATCGGGAATTTCCTTTATGACAGCTATGGTCCTGGGGATCCCGCTAGGTGTACTTTCTGCAGTCAAGCGAAGCACGGCCTGGGACTATGCCGGACGCAGTTTCGCTCTGCTTGGACAGTCGGTCCCGCCGTTCTGGATAGCAATCGTGCTGGTTATCATATTCAGCGTTCAACTGGACTGGCTCCCCACTTCTCGACGGGGCGACTGGCAACACTACGTCCTCCCTGTTGCGACACTGGGCTGGCTGCCGGCCGCTGGACTTCTTCGTCTTACCAGGTCGTCGATGCTTGAGGTACTTGACAGCGAGTTCGTCAAGTTGGCGAGAGCGAAAGGTGTAAGCTTTGGCACAATCGTGTGGAAACATGCGTTCAGGAACGCTCTGATCGCACCCGTCACATACGCCATGATACTCCTCGCCGGTTTCATGACCGGCACTGTGGTTGTGGAGACCGTGTTTGCCTGGCCGGGCATTGGAAGGCTTGCAGTAAATGCGGCTCTCAACACGGACTTCCCGCTGGTAACTGGCCTGGCTCTTGTGTTCGGTATGATGTTCCTTGCTGCCAGCCTGGTCGCCGACGTACTCTACGGTGTGCTCGATCCGAGAATTCGCTATGAATAGCGCCGGGTCGGATGCTGGGGCCATCTCACGCGAGTTCGCACCTTCAACTAATCGACTTGTGACGATGTTCCAGGCGTTCAGGCGTTGGCCCGTAATCCCTGTGGCTATCGTCCTGATCCTGGTATTTGTCGCAGTTTTCGCAGAGCTCGTATCCCCGCACGATCCGCTGGAAGGGGACTTGGTTGACGTCAGAGTTCCTCCTGTCTGGGATGAGGAGGGCTCGTCGAAGTTCCTGTTGGGAACTGACCACATAGGGCGTGACGTTCTCAGCAGAATGATATTTGGTGCACGCATATCCCTGTTAGTAGCCTCTGTTGTGCTTGTAGCCGGGGCTGCCCTTGGGACCGTAGTGGGACTTGTTTCAGGCTACCTTGGAGGCTTGGTAGACGAGGCGCTGATGAGGCTTGTGGACTTCGTATTCGCATTGCCATTCATCGTTGTGGCCCTGGTGGCCTCAGTGGTCTGGGGCCCGAGTCTGGAGCTTGTGATCATACTGCTGGCCCTGTTTACCTGGGCGCCCTTCGCAAGACAGGTACGAGCTGAAACTCTTCAACTAAAGACTACGGACTACGTCGCCTTGGCAAGGGTCGCAGGGGCGTCAGGGCTCAGAATAGCGCTCAAGCACATTTTGCCCGGGGTTGTTAACACGGTCATGGTGCTATCGTCTCTACAGGTAGGCTCACTGATTCTAACGGAGTCAGTGCTCAGCTTCCTCGGCGTTGGCATTCCACCTCCGCAGCCTTCGTGGGGCAGCATGGTGTCGGAGGGGAGACAGTACGTCGCCACTGACTGGTGGATTTCATTCTTCCCGGGATGCGCGATTCTACTGATCGTATTTTCGATGAACTTCTTCGGCGACTGGTTGAGAGATAAGCTGGACCCACGGCTCCGGCAGATATGACCGCCGGAATTGCAGAAGGTTCCTAGATCCAATGTCTCCAGGTGCTCGCCAAACTCTGACTCTGGACGCCAGTCCTACATCTGAAGTTGGGGCTATTCTGGGAGGCAACTTGAGGATCCTGACCGCAGTACTGACGATTGCCGTTGGGATCTTCGTCTTTGCATGCTCTGATGACGCGCCTCAGCCTGTTGCAGTTCCGGTATCGAGTCCAAGCGTGGCGAGTGTCGCCTCGACTCCAGTGCCCCAGGTCGCCGTTTCGACTCCGGTCCCCGATACCCAGGTGCCCGCTGCTGTGGAAGAGGCTACTGCCGCTTCAGACATCACGCCCTTTACTAATGTTGCTCCTCTCGCTCTAAAGGATGGCTTCGAGGTCTCCAACTATCGCCCCTCGGCCGTTGTTTTCGACTATGACAACGACGGTGACCAGGACCTCTATGTTACCCAGCATGCTGATCACTCGAACTTCCTGTACGACAACCAGGGAGATGGAACGTTCAAAGACGTTTCAGGAGATGCTGGCGTCGACCTCACCATCCAGAACAGCAGTGGAGCGATTGCGTGCGACCTGAACAACGACGGGTACAAAGACCTGTACGTTGGAGCCAGGGGGATCATTGGCGATGGCCTAGACTTCCGATCGGCAGAGGGTGCAGACACCGACTCGCGGCACCTTCAGGGGGTAATCGGTGATCGATTGCTGGTGAACGAGGGGGACGGAGCGTTCAAGGACATCACGGCGTCTGCGTTGGGTGGAGAAGTAAATCTCCGCTCAGCATCGAGTGCCGCCTGCGCCGACGTAAATGGCGATGGCTGGCTGGACATCTACGTCGGAAATGCCGTTGATGAAGACTGGTTTATGTTTGATCAGGCATCCCATGCTGGCCACTACAATGTGCTGTACCTAAACAATCGCGACCTCACGTTTGATGAGATTGCGAAGGATGCAGGTGTGGATGGCGGTCCAATCATGCTACGGGACCCTGACGGTAGACCTATTTACTACACCGACCCGGATACCGGGCTACAGTACGAGGGATACGACCCCAGCCTCCTGGATGCCCAGGGAAATCGAGTAGCTGACCCGTCCGGACGAACGCACGCGGTGCTGTTCTTCGACCACGATGATGACCGGGACCCAGACCTGTGGGTCGCTAATGACGGCCATCGCCCTTATGTCTTCCGAAACGACTCCACCCCAGGTCACGTGAAGTTCACACCCGTGGCTGAGGCAATGGGCGTTGATAAGTCAGGCAATTGGATGGGTTTTGCAGTAGGCGACTACGACGGGGATCAGGACTTAGACCTGTTCGTGACCAACGCTGGCTCTCACCTGCGGCTGTTTGAGCCTCAGGAGGAACCCGGCGGTGACTGTAGATACACAGAGCGATTTGACTGGGGCACGTGTCTCCACTATTTGCTGAGAAACGATGGCTCCAGTCAAGTGGAGGGTGTGGGTCTCATCGGCGGATTCGTGGATGTGGCCCCCCAGACCAGCGTCGCACCGAGTCCGCTGATGCCCCCAAGATCACTCGACAGTAAGAGGATACACCCGGATTGGGAACAGCCGACCGGGTTGTCAGCCTACGACTTCGGCTACGGAGCTACCTTCTTCGACTACGATAACGATGGAGATCAGGACGTCTACTGGCTGGGCTCTGAAGGGCCACCGGGCAAGAGCAGCTTTCCAGCGGCAGGACGCATGCTTAGGGGAGATGGGAAGGGGAGCTTTGAGGACATAACTGTTCGCGCACAGATGTTAGACATTTTGGATGTGGACTATTCGGTCCTCGACGCGGACGATCCTTCATTCAACCCTGACCGCCAGAGAATCAGCAGCAGGTTCCACCTCAATGGCAAGGCGCTTGCACATGCCGACCTGAACGGAGACGGATACCTCGACCTCGTGGGAACGAACAGCAGCGGTCCCGTTTGGGACAGTCTCACAAGCTCATGGGAGCCAAAACTGGGGCCCGTGTTTGTATGGATGAACGGTGGTGGGGATAACCACTGGATATCGCTACATCTGAAGGGACGAATGAGTATAGACGGCACCGGCAGCAACTCCGATGCGGTGGGAGCGAGAGTCTACCTAACGACTGGAGTTCACACGCAAGTCCAGGAGGTGCGCGCCGGGTCCAGCTACCTGTCGATGGACAGCATCGAGCTTGAGTTCGGGCTTGGCGACTCAGAATCGGTTGACGAAATCAGGGTGCTCTGGCCAAGTGGTCGGGATCAGATCCTTGAAGGTGTCGACGCGGATCAGGTCTTGGTGATAACGGAACCTGACTTGTAGGTCAATTGGCCGCACCCCTCCAATTCATGCCCCACGGCTCAACAGAGCCGACCTTGACATAGCATAGTGCGAACATTAGCGTTTAGCCCTGTCGGAAGAACAGCGAGTCAGGAGTGCCCTAATGGTCAGCTTGTCAGTCACACCTCCAGCAGGTCGTCCTCCGGCGGTAGGCACCAATGGAATGGCGGCTTCTGCCCATCCACTGGCGTCCCTGGCAGGCGTTCGAATGATGATGGCAGGGGGCAACGCCTTTGACGCTGCCGTAGCAGTCGCGTCGACCCTCAATGTGTGCGAGCCGTTCATGTCCGGCGCCGCAGGTGTGGGTGTCGCACTCGCGTACGTCGCGGCTGAAGACCGGGTCCGAGCCCTGAACTTCTCTGGAAGGATGCCGGCGGCTGCCGACCCAGAAGAATACGCAGAGAATGACAAAGACGTCGGTATCAAGTCGGCGCTGGTCCCGGGCAATGCCGCAGGCTGGCTGACTCTCCATGAGACTTACGGTCGACTCGATCGTGACCAGCTATTCGAGCCTGCTATTGGCTACGCCGCCAACGGGACTCCAATAACGCCTTTCAATGCCAAGTCGATAGGGAACTCCGTCCCAAGACTGTCTATGTTTCCTTCAAAAGGCATCTGGGTCAAGAATGGAAGCGGCCCGAGGGTGGGGGAGAGGGTCAGGCAGCCTCAACTCGCCGAATCACTAAAGGCAATTGCGAGCGGAGGCAAGGACGAGTTCTACAGGGGCGAGCTGGCCAGCCGAATCATTAAGGGCGCGCAGGAGCTTGGTGGGCAGTTCACTGAAGAAGATCTGGCGACTTACGATGCTGAATGGTGCGAGCCGATCAGCATCAACTATCGAGACTACGAGATATTCTCGGTTCCACCTAACTCGACCGGATTCCAATTACTGGAAACGCTAAAGCTCATGGAAGGCTTTAAAGGCTCCGACCTGATCTTCCAGCACCCGGAGACGCTGCATCTATACATCGAGAGCGTGAAGCTCGCGGTTGCCGACAGGATTAAGTGGGGCGGCGATCCTGACTACGTCAAAGCTCCGGTCAATGCCCTGCTTTCGGACGGCTACGCGAAGCAACAGCGTGCACGAATCGATCGCAACAAGGCCGCCGTTGTTTCTGGAGAGCAATTCAGCAGAATGGTGCCTTCAGGATCAGTCAAGGCTGGCAGCCCGGACGCATTCGACGGTGGTATGACCACGCACTTCGCGGTGGCAGACAGTGACGGCAATGTCGTCTCGGTTACCCAGACGTTGGGCGGTGGATTCGGCTCGGCCGTAGCACCTGGAGATACCGGCCTGTTCCTCAACAACATGGCGCACTGGTTCGATCTCGAAGAGGGCGCGCCAAACCGTCTCGAGGGCGGCAAGCGCGTGGACTTCTGTGTCGCCCCCACCCAGACCTTCAAGGACGGTAAGTTCCACGTGAGCCTGGGTACGCCCGGTAGTTGGGGGATTCTACAGACTACTCCACAGTTCGTGATGAACGTGCTGGACTTCGGGATGAATGTGCAGGAGGCGATTGAGGCGCCGCGCCTTCGGGTTTTCGAAGAACGCAGGGTAGTCATGGAGGAACGGTTCCCAGCGCCGGTGCGCATGGCACTTGCTGCAAAGGGTCATGACATCGACCTGGATGCTCCTTTCACCACTGCCGTCGGAGGGGCACAGGGAATCCAGGTGAACCGAGAAGAGGGCACGTTCCAGGGTGGTGCAGACCCCAGGCGTGACGGCACTGCGATCGGGTTCTAAATGGGTCAGCCCATGATGGACCGAAATCGACACTCACTGACCACTGGCAGCTAACGTCTCAAACAGCCCGAGGGTATTCTACGGCTGGTGGATAGTAGTAGCCGGCGGCGCTGCGATGTCCATCGCGTCTGGAATAAATTTCCACGGCTTCGGAAACTTCATCATACCGCTCGGCGAAGAGTTCGGGTGGAGCCGAACAACAATCTCTGTTGTTTTCAGCGTGGCGCGGCTGGAGTCCGGCCTCATTGGCCCTGTTGAAGGGTGGGCCGTCGACCGCTTTGGGCCTCGCAGACTGATTGCGGTAGGCATACCGCTCATGGGCCTGGGCTATATGGCGATGAGCCGTATCGACGGGCTGCTGGCGTTCTTCTTCGTCTACGTGTTCATGATCGCCCTTGGCAACAGCTTGGGCATGAGTACGCCCATTACCGCTTCCGTTGCAAACTGGTTCAACCGGAAGCGCGGTCTGGCATTCGGGATCATGTGGTCTGGTGTTGGCGTTGGGGGGCTGTTCGTGCCTGCCCTGGGATGGCTTGTTGAGACGTATGGATGGCGCCCGGCGGCGCTATTCGTTGGGGTGTTCATAGCAGTCCTGGGGGTACCTGTCGCAGCAGTCATGCGACATAGACCTGAGACGTACGGCTACTACCCGGATGGAATCGTACCAGAGGAAGTCAGAGCTTCAGGGGCAGCCCGTAGGCCTGTCCTACCCGACCTATCGAACGACTTCACAGCGCGCGAGGCGCTGCAAACGTCCAGCTTCTGGTATTTGACACTGTCCATCATGGCCCGTTCGCTGGTTAGCGGAGGAATTGGGCTACACCTTGTACCGTTCTTCATAGATCTCGGGGCGTCAAGCGTCACGGCAGCCGCGCTCGCCGGTTCTGTAGGGCTGATGAGTATACCCGGACGATTCGGACTTAGTGCTCTTGGCGACTACGTTAACAAGCGCTACGTGATGGTTGCCTCGCTTGCTTTGATGTCAGTATCAATCGTCTTTATGGCCCGCGCCCCAAGCGTAGCTGCCGTGATACCTATTCTCGTTGCGTTCTCAGCGTCTCAGGGAGGCATTTCCGTGATCCCACAATCTCTGATTGCGGACTACTTCGGACGCCGTTCATATGCGACGATCCAGGGATTCAGGTCCACAATCCAGATGCTTGGGATCATTGTCGGACCCATCATCAGCGGATACGTCTACGATACTACCGGCAGCTATACCATCGCCTTCTTTTCCTTCTCCGGTGCCGCACTGGTATCCATGGTCCTGGTCTTCATGGCCAGGGCACCTGTCAAGTCGCGGCAGACACAGAGAGCGCGCTCGTAGTCATTGGGGACGGTGAAGAATGCTGATCCCCGTCCGTCCCCAAATCAACTGTCTGACTGTTAGATCGCAGCTGCCAGAGCCGTCTTGGGAAGCTCCTTGGTGGGGTCAACAAACGGCACCTGCACCACCTGGGCATCGACGATTCCGTCCTTCGGAAGTTGGACCTTGACCTCAGTGCCGCGTCGCCAGTGTGACCTCGGCATCACGGCTAGGGCGATATTCGAACCCTGGGCGGGCGACCAGAAGGCGCTCGTGACGTAGCCCACGTCGTCGCCGGAGCCCCTGTCCTTTACGAGGTAAAAGTCCTCGTTGTACCAGGTGATGGGTTCGCCTCCCACTCGCAGTCCGACAAGCCGCTGCTGCACTCCCTCATCCTTAATCCTGGCCAGAGCTTCCTTGCCTATGTAGTCACCCTTCTGCAGATCGACCTGCCAGCCGAGACGCACCTCGAAGGGGTTACTCTCGATGTCCATGTCCTGGCCGTAGGAGAGAATACCGGCTTCCAGTCGCCGGATATGGCTTGGGGCAATGACTCCCAGATTGAACTCCTCACCCTGTTCCATGATGTAAGGCCAGATCTCGTCCGAGTAGAGCATCGCGTTGTGCAGGTAGATCTCGAAACCAACCTCCGCGGAGAAGCCGGTTCGCGAAATCGTCACTGGATAGCCGTTCACCTTATCGTGGATCAGTCCGTAGTAGGGTATCTCCCTCACGTGGGAGCCCACCATCTTTTCGAGTAGATCTACAGACTTGGGACCCTGAATCTGCACTGGCGAAACGTCTATCTCGTGAACTTCCGCGTTGAACCTGCCCGTGGAGTTGACACCCTGCGCCCAAAGAAGGACATCCGAATCTGAGATGCTGAACCAAAACTCGTCATCGGCTACGCGCAGGAGCACCGGGTCGTTGATTATGCCACCGTGCTGGTTGCACAGGATCACGTAGCGGGCCTGCATGGTAGGGACACGCTCGTAAACGTCACGTGTGATCAGGTAGTCCACAAATGCGGCTGCGTCAGGGCCTTTGACCTGAATCTGACGTTCGACGGCGACGTCCCACATACTCACGTGATTCGTTAATGTCTCGTACTCGGCCATAAGGCCACCGTCTTCGGGTTTGATGTACGCGCGAGGGTGATAAAGGTGGTTGTAAACCGTGTATGCCCAGCAGCCTGCGGCCTTCGACATGTGCCACCACGGAGACTTCCTGACGCGGGTCGAGATAAGCATCTTCGCGTCACTGTTTCCGCTCTGTCGAAGGTTTACAGGCAAGATCCTCTTCTTCAGACCGTCGATAACCAGAGTTTCCCCCATTATTTTCCTCCAGCTGTTCAGCCTTTATCTGACAACGCTACGTGATTCCGCTGTTTGATTTGTGCAAATTGTCTCCTTTCACTTGTTGGGTGGAACGAAAGGGCAGGGTGGAAGACGCAACATCCCCATAGTTCTCTGGAATTCCAGGAGGCGGGGATTCATCAGACACCCTGGGTGCTATCAATCAGACCAGGCCGGATCCCTCCAGAATCTCGGGAATGCGGGACTCCCAACCGATGGCCATAATGTGCGTACCGTCGCACATGTCGCGTACATCTCGGATGAGACGGGAAGTGATTTCGATGCTGGTCTCTGCCGGGACATCTGCTGAGTCCATCTCCTGGATTATGCTGTCCGGTACTGAAACACCAGGTAGATTCTCATCCAGAAACCTCGCCATTCGCGCCGACTTGAGGACAATCATGCCGGCAAGTACGGGCACTCCGAATCCCCGGGCGGTTTCCATGAACGTCTGGAACGTCGCGGCATCATAGACTGCCTGGGTCTGGAAGAAGGACGCTCCCATGCGCACCTTCTCCTCCATGCGGGCAAGCTCGACGTCCAGGTCATCGGCGCCAGGATTGGCGACGGCACCCGCAAGTATGGACGGGGTACCCCTAAGGTCGTTGCCGTACATGTCTGTGCCTGAGTTCATCGCTGAAACGGCCTCTAGCAGCGTCTCAGCCCTGAGATCGAATACTCCCACCGCATCTGGGTGATCGCCACGGCCGGGGGGGTCTCCGCTCATGCACAGGACATTGGTGACTCCCAGCGCGGCGGCCGCGAGTATCTCTCCCTCGATCGCAATGCGATTACGGTCGCGACCGGTCACCTGCAGTATGGGTTCAATGTTGCGGTCCCGCATCAGGTGCGCAGCGGCGATGGGCGCCATCGACATGTTGGCGCCAGGGGAGTCCGTAAGGTTGAATGCGTCAACCATGCCGCTGAGGGCATCGGCCTCCCTGAACAGCCTTCGGAGGTCTGTACCCTTCGGAGGGTTCAGCTCGGTGGTAACTACGAACTTGCCGGACTTCAGCGATTCGGAAAACGTCTGCAATTGAGCCTCCACAATCCGTCGGCTTCAACCACTTCTCAGGCGATGTCGAAGGTCGTCTCGCCCTTATCCAGCACTTTCTTCACAACGGACGCGAATTCTACCAATTCGGATTCTTCGGGAACACCAGATGAGCGAAGCTTTTCTTTGAACTGTTCGAAGAGCCAGTCTTCCTCACGACCCTGTGGGATATCGAAGAACCCTCTTTCGAAGCTCGGCAGTTCCCCAGGGCCGAAGTGTCCCTTGCCCTTCAAAGGGTAACCTTCGAGGTTCTCAGTGCCTTTCCCCAGCACTTCTCCAGTCTCCACGTAGTGTTCCATCACCGGCTTCATCCCGTACCGCTGGACGGGGCAGACGATCATGCAGACCGCACAGCCGTGATAGGTAACCATGATCGGGCGACAGCGTTCGTAGATGAGCTTGTTCTTCTCGACCCCGCGCCACCAGACCTTGTCTCGTGAAATTGCCCTTCCTGGGCAGCGATTAACGCAGACCTGGCACTCCTGGCAGAACTTGTGGATGCCGTAGTCCTCGGGCGTGTCGTATGTGACAGGAGCGTTGGTCGTGACTAGCATCAGTCTCGCTCGCGAACCGAAGTGTGGTGACAGTAGTTGACCGTTCGCGCCTAGCTGTCCCAGTCCCGCCTCGACGAACATTGGGATGTAAGGGCCGCTGCAGTCGTAACCATCGTGGACCTGCGCGTGGTAGCCCCTCGACCTGATGTATTCAGCCAGCTTCAGGCATCCAGCTTGCTCGAACTCGTAGGTCTCGAATCGCGCCTGGTCCGCCTCTGGACTCGGGCCTGACTGTGTCATCCGGTAGTCCTGCTCGTAAGCCAGACAGATGGCGTGCTCGAACTTTGCCCACCGTTTCTTGCCCGAGTAAGTGTAGTGACGGTCGTGTTTGGCGAATCCAACTTCACCAAATCCGAGCTCCCTGGCGAGTTGACGGATGCCATCCGTTAGATCCTCGCCCGCGACAGGCGTACCGGTCGGCTCTACGTCGCCGGACACCAGCCCGTCCTGGTACATCGGCTCCATTCGCTCGTCGTGGCCCTTCCTGAAGTCGTCGATGTCAGTCGACTGGTGGACGACTGCCCACTGGCGATCGGCGGATTTGTACACGGCCTGAGACTCGAGCGGATGCTCTCTGCTGTAGAAGGCCACGTCAACAGGTTTTTGGGGGATACCCGGTATCGTGGCAAGCTCAGCGGGAACCGGTATGTCGACACATGGATCACCAGACCGTCTGCCAGGCCTTGTTACCGTATGGCTTATCGACTCTTCCACCGAGACCACCTCCTGCCACAACTGCTGAGCGCGGAATGTACGCGCTTCTACTCACTGACTCTACGAATGGGTTGATAGGAGCGATTCCATCCTGACCGGACTAATATCCGATACTACTCGGATCTGTATTACACCTTCATCTTGGATCCGGTCGGGTCATACAGCGGTTCCTGAGCTACCGTGGCCTGCATACGTTCACCAAAGTAGACCACGTCTACACTTGTACCCACTTCGGCATGGCCCACTGGCAAGTAGCCGTAAACGATGCCTCGTCCGATTGAGTGGCCGTAGTTCGCGCTTGTTACGTAGCCGAGCACTTCGTCGCCGTCGACGATCGGTTCCTTGCCCGTGACGACTGCGTTGGGGTCGTCCAGGGTGATGCAGCAGAGCTTGTGCTTCACTCCGTTCGAGCGGACTTCTCTGAGGGCGTCCCTTCCGATGAAGTTACCCTTTCGCATCCTAACTGCGAACCCCGTCCCGGCCTCGTATGGGTTGTACTCAGTGTGGATGTCGTTGCCCCACAGCCGGTAGCCTTTCTCAAGTCGCAGAGAATCAAAGGCTCCTCCACCGGCGGCAATGACGCCCAGCGGCTGGCCTGCCTCCCACAGTATGTCCCAGAGCCTCAGGCCGTGTTCGCTGGGGGTGTAAATCTCCCAGCCGAGTTCTCCAACATAGGAGATGCGGAGCGCGAGCGCCGGTACTTCGGCGATGGTAATGGGCTTTGCCGTCATGTACGGGAACCCGTCGTTTGATAGGTCGTCGTCGCACACCCGGCTCAGCAGGTCCCGCGCTCGGGGACCCCACAGACCAATGCAGCAGGATCCCGACGAGGTGTCGGTGATACTGACAGAGCCGTCGTCCGGCATGTGGGACTCGATCCAGTGCAGGTCATGGAGTCCCATTCCTCCGCCCGTCACCACCATGAATCGGTCCTCAGCGAGTCGGGTTATCGTGAGGTCGCATTTCATGCCTCCGGAGGGAGTGAGCATCGGCGTGTATGTAATCGATCCGACAGGCTTGTTCATCTGATTGGCAGCAAGGCGTTGAAGTCCCTTGAGTGCACCCGGTCCGTCGACCTCGAACTTGGCGAACGGAGTCAGGTCGAACAGGGCGACGCGTTCGCGAGCTGCAACGTGTTCCGCTGCCACGGTGGGAGACCACTCTCGTGCCTCCCAGCCTGATCTCGACTCTCCTGCGACGGTCAGGGAATCCAGCAGACCCTCATTGGCGTCGTACCACTGAGGCCGCTCCCAGCCTGAGTTCTCGAAGAAGACGGCGCCCAATTCCTTCTGTCGAGTGTAGAACGGCGTCACCCTCACATTCCTGGGGTTCTCGATCTGCTGACGAGGGTGAATGATGTCGTACACCTCGCGGTACTGCTGGGCAGACCTTGTCTTGACGTAGGGGCGACTGAACGCGTGAGGATGGAACCGTCTGATGTCGCACTCTCGAAGGTCGGTTGTAGGTTCACCGTTGACGATCCACTCGGCAACCGCTCTCCCGACGCCACCAGCGTGAGTGATCCAAACGGCCTGTGCTGACCAGAATCCCTTGAGACTGGGAGACTCTCCGAGAATGGGGAATCCGTCCTGGGTGAATGAAAACATGCCGTTGAACTTACGCGTTAGCCCGACTCCCTCGAGGTCAGGGAGAAGTTTGCCGGCAGCCGTCATCGCCTTCTCGAAATGTTCTGGTGTGAATTCCGTCTCAGCAGGGGCAATTGGAGCCTCATCAATGGGCAGAATGTCGCTGGCCTCAACGAGGAGTGGCTCATGATTGTACGAGCCGATGCCGTAGCTCTCGCCTTCCTGCCGGAAGTAAATGGACGCGTCCTGGTGCCGGAGAAGCGGCTGGGTGACTTCCCCCATAGCTCCAGCGAGGCCGGGAAGGGGAGTTGTTACAGCGTAGAGGTGCTCCATCGGGGAAAGCGGTATGGAGACACCTGCCAATCCCCCGAGCTTCGGCGCCCAGATGCCTACTGCGGCCACCACCAGGTCTGTCTCGATGTCGCCCTGTGTTGTCTGCACACCGCAGACACGGCCGTTCTCGATGCTGAAGCCAGTCACTTCGACATGGCCGAAGAGTGAGGCACCATTCTGCTCCGCATACCTCGCCATCGCCTCTGCAGGCCTCGTGGCCCTCGTGTGGATGTCTGACGGAACGTACAGCGCGCCTTTTATGCGGTCCGAAAGCATCGGAATCATGGCGCGGGCCTCGCTGGGACTGATAAGGTGGGCCTCGACCCCCCAACTCATGCCGTACCCAGCCTTGCGCTTCAGGTCGGTGAATCTCTCGTCGGTCCAGGCGACCTCAAGGCTTCCCACCGGATTGGCGCAGAGCTCGCCCGCCAGTTCCAACTGCTTCCACAGGTCCACCGTGTAGCTCGAGAAGTTGGTCATGGTCTTAGACGCGTTGAGCTGGAAGACCAGACCCGGGGCATGAGACGTGGAACCCCCGGTTTCGAATAGGGGACCCTGATCGACGAGTACTACATCACGCCAACCCAGCTTTGCCAGGTGGTAGGCGACGCTACATCCGGCTATGCCTGCGCCGACGATTACGGCTCTGGCCCTCTCTGGCAGCTTGATGTCAGCCATCTCAAGCGTCCTTCGCATGTACTAAGTCGAAACCGGTGTTGGTTTGCTGTGGTGGACTAGTGCCAGAAAGTCGGTGCGAATGTAAGTCTGTCTTAGTGTTTGCATTCTAACCCAAGTTTGGGAATTGGCAATACGAATTCCGACAACTTTTCTTGACTCTACTTTTGACGCTGTGCTAGCGTTTTCGAGATAGACACAGGCTACGAAAGGGAGTATTAGAGGTCGGTATCGGCCCAAGAGAGCCGGGGAGAGGTGAGAGCCCGGCGCAGTGACCGACTTGAACTCGCCCTCGAGCTTCCGGCCCGAAAGTAACCATTAAGGTCGGACGGTTAGCACCGTTACAGCTCAATGAGCGTCCGTTTGCGTAAGCGACGGAAATCAGGGTGGTACCGCGGGTATCGAATCGACGGCCCGTCCCTAGCAGGGGACGGGTTTTTTTGTTGGAGAGTTGGGAGCCGGGTAGCTAAGTGGTCAGCCGTTAGGCTGCCAACGGTTGGAGAGAGTTATCAGATGGCAACTACTGCATCGCATAGTTCCCGAATGTCATACGACCATCATGACATGCAGACGAGGTGGAGCGATCGCTGGGAGGAAGGCGGGATCTACACCGTTGAAGACGACGATCCGCGTCCCAAGTGGTACGAGCTCCACATGTATCCGTATCCGTCTGGGGACCTCCATGTCGGTCACTGGTTCGCGATGACTGGCGCAGATGTCCATGCCCGTTTCATGCGAATGAAGGGCTACAACGTTCTGCACCCGATGGGCTTCGACGCCTTCGGACTGAACGCCGAGAACGCGGCCATCAAAAACGGCATCCATCCGCATAAATGGACCATGTCCAACATCGAAAACATGCGTCGTCAGCTACGATCGATGGGGCCGATGTACGACTGGGACCGCGAAGTGGTTACGTGTACGCCTGACTACTACAGGTGGAACCAGTGGTTCTTCCTGCAGCTCTACAAGAATGGCCTCGCCTACAGATCCGACGCTCCTGTCAACTGGTGCCCGTCCTGTCAGACCGTGCTGGCCAACGAGCAGGTCGTTAATGGCCTGTGCGAGAGGTGCGACACGTCAGTGGTCCACAGGGACATGGAGCAGTGGTTCTTCAAGATTACCGACTATGCGGATGAACTGCTCGATCACTCCAAGATGGACTGGCCTGACCGCATCAACGCAATGCAGACGAACTGGATCGGGCGGTCTGAGGGTGTTGAAGTAGATTTCGACATATCCGAGCACGGACTGGAAGAGAAGGCAATACGCACGTTCACGACGCGAATCGACACCGTGTTCGGGGTCACGTTCATCGTGCTGGCCCCGGAGCATCCGCTCGTCGCCAAGTTGACAACCAGCGAGCATCGGGAGGAAGTCCAGGCCTACGTCGAAGAGGCGCGGCTCCAAACTGAGATCGAGCGCCTTTCAACCGAAAAAGAAAAGACAGGCGTATTCACCGGCTCGTTTGCAGTCAACAAGCTGAACAGCGAGCGAGTACCAATCCTGGTGGCGGACTACGTCCTGCTGAGCTACGGCACGGGCATGGTGATGGGCGTTCCTGCGCACGACGAGCGCGACTTCGTGTTCGCGAAGAAGTACGACCTGCCCATTCGTACCGTGATCGCTCCTCCTGACTGGGATGGGTCCGACCTCGAAGAGGCCTATATTGAGCCGGGAACGCAGGTCAATTCAGGCCAGTTCGATGGCATGTCCAATGCTGAGGGCCTCGAAAGAATCGCCGATTTCGTCGAGGCTAACGGTTGGGGAGAGAGGTCAGTCAACTACCGGATGCGTGACTGGCTCATAAGCCGTCAGCGTTACTGGGGTACTCCCATACCGATCGTATTCTGCGAGAATTGTGGGGAAACCCCGGTGCCCGATTCGGACCTGCCCGTACTGCTTCCAGAAGACGCTGAGTTCCTGCCCACAGGCGACTCACCGTTGGCCCTTCACGAGGGCTTCGTCAACACGACCTGTCCTGACTGCGGCAGCCCCGCCAAGCGGGAGACCGATACGATGGACACATTTGTCGACTCGTCGTGGTACTTCCTGCGCTATGCGAGTCCTCACTTCGAGGACGGCCCGTTCGACCCCAATGCTCTGGGACAGTGGGGAGCCGTAGATCAGTATACGGGTGGCGTCGAGCATGCGGTAATGCATCTGCTCTATGCGCGCTTCTTCGTCAAGGCGCTGCGGGACCTGGGCTACCTCGACTTCGATGAACCCTTCGTGCGGCTGGTGAACCAGGGCACCATCGTCTTCAACCACCAGAAGATGAGCAAGTCCAGGGGGAACGTGATTGCCCCCGATGCCTACGTGTCCGACGTTGGCAGCGACGTTGTCCGCACCTACATGATGTTCATGGGGCCGTGGGAGGCTGGAGGGGAGTGGAACGACGATGGCATAAACGGGATGGCCCGCTGGACCAACCGAGTCTGGGACCTCACAACCCGCGATGCCAGCCTGCTGGACGAGTCGGACACGCATCCCGATGCGGTAAATGGCCTGCGGCGCCTTCAGCACCAGACAATCAAGAAGGTCACGGAAGATGTTGAGCGGTTCAAATTCAATACCGCCATTGCGTCCATGATGGAGTTTTCCAACTCTCTGGGTCAGGTGTGGGACGCGGGTGTGATCGACTCCGAAGCGTGGACCGATGCTGTTAAGTGCCTGGCTCTATTGATGTCACCGGTGACACCATTCCTTGCTGAGGAGATGTGGGACCAGATAGGCGAGTCATTCAGCGTCCACCAGCAGCCCTGGCCTGAGTGGGACGCAGATCTTGCCGCCGACGAGACGATCACGTTAGTCGTGCAGGTCAACGGTCGTCTGCGGGACCGGATCGATGTGCCAGCGGACATCTCTGAAGAAGACGCCAAGGCAAGGGCGTTAGAGTCCGATAGAGCCAAGACTCACACTGAGGGCAAGGAGGTCCGCCGCGTGATCTACGTACCGGGTCGCCTGGTGAATATCGTCGCCAACTAACTCAGAACCTGACGGACAGAAAATGTCGCGAGCCGCTTGCCCTCGGGCAGGCGGCTCGTTCCCTTTTATGCAATCACCTTGAAGTCGTACTGGGTGGTGTTGAGGGAGCCGTCCGAGAAGCGGCTCATTCTCAGCGTCGAAATGTCTACCAGTTTCGATTCACCTTCTAGCATTAGCTCCGCCATGCACACGCCAACCGCGGGTGCGAGCTTGAATCCGTGGCCGCTGAAGCCGGTGCAGATGTACAGGCCCTCGATGCCGTCGACGCGGTCCATGACGGGATGCAGATCGGGGGTAGTGGTGTAGAGGCCGGCGTAGCCGTGAGCCAGCTGGCCGTCAGCGATGCCGGGGATGCGCATGGCAAGGCGGCTCCACACATCCTGGACGTAGTCTGTACTTGCCCTCTGGTTGTACGTGTCCGGGTCGGCCTCTTCTTCTCGGTTGCCATTGCCGACGAGGGTCAGGTTGTCGGCTTCTGGACGGAAGTAGATCAGATTGGTCATGTCTCCGCCACCGGGGTGCTGGCCGACACCAGTTTCCGATCGCCTGATTAAGATGACCTCGTGCCTCGTTGCGAGGAGGGGAAGGTCGATTTCAAGGTGGGCGAGGAACCTCGAAGACCACGGCCCAGTGGCGATGATGGCAGTGTCGGTCGAGTACAGCTCTGCCCCTGTTCTAACGCCGACTACTCGTCCGTTTTCAACTTCAACGGACGCAACGGGCGACTCCAGCACAACAGTCGCTCCCAGCTCGCGTGCGCGCATCGTAAACGCCAGCGCAGTGCCGGAAGGGTCTCCGTGCCCGGACCGGTCCTCCCATGCGAAATGCTCGTCCTCGCCGAGGTGGAAGTCCGGGGCTAGTTCTTTGGCTTCCCGCCAGCTTACGATGCGAGTGTCGATCCCGACTTCCCGCTGCATTTCGATGTTGTGATGGAAGCCGTCAACCTCGCGGTGCGGTGCGATGACCATGTAACCGGTTCTGACGAAGCCCGGGTCGCCGTCGCCACCGACCTCGTCTCCCCAATTCTGAAAGACGTGAAGACTCTCCCATGCTAGTCGTGCATTGACCTCGGTTGAGTAGTGCATACGAATGGCGCCGGAGGAACGTCCCGTGGAGCCTGAACCGAGCGTGTCGCGCTCCAGAAGGATTGGACTATCCACGCCTCGCTTCGCGAGATTGAACAGTATGCTCGCTCCCATGACACCGCCGCCAATAACCACGGCGCTAGCCGTTACTGCCATCGGTTTCCGCCTCCTGAGAGATTTCGCCTATAATACCCGCGCCAAGCCGTGTTCACAACGAATGCCGTTTGTGATTCGTTAACGAGTCTGCTCCACCTGTGAGCGTTACAAAGGGATCTTCAATCGGGAGAGGAAAATGGAGTTCAACGTTGCGGTCCTGCCCGGAGACGGCATCGGGCCGGAGGTGACTACCGAGGCCGTGAAGGTAATGGACGCTGTGGGCCGACGCTTCGGGCACTCGTTCAACACAGAGCAGGGACGAGTCGGGGGGAATGCGATCGACGACTTCGGCACTCCGCTCCCGGACGATACGGTGGAGCTCTGTCGGAGGTCAGACGCAATCCTGTTCGGTGCCGTGGGCGGTCCCAAGTGGGACGACCCTCAGAACACGGTAAGACCCGAGGATGGGATTCTAGCCATCAGGAAGAGCCTCGGCCTGTTCGCCAACCTTCGCCCGGTGAAGGTATATCCCGCACTGATTAACTCCAGCCCCATCAAGCCGTCGCTGCTTGAGGGAGTTGATATGATCGTCCTTCGCGAACTGACAGGCGGCCTGTACTTCGCAAAGCCCAAGCGCCGCTGGACGACCAAGACAGGTAGAAGAGGTGTGGACACCCTTCGGTACACGGAGCACGAGATCGAGCGCATCGTGAGAGTTGCTTTCGAACTGGCCAGATCCCGTAGGAGCCAACTTACAAGCGTCGATAAGGCCAATGTGCTGGAGTCGTCACGTCTCTGGCGCCAAGTCACAGAGGAAGTCCACGAGGACTATCCCGACGTCGAGTTGGAGCATGTGCTGGTGGATGCGGCTGCGATGGCTCTCATCCGCAATCCTGCGCACTACGACGTAATAGTCGCTGAGAACATGTTCGGTGACATTCTGACGGACGAGGCAGCAGTTCTATCTGGTTCGATGGGGATGCAACCATCGGCTTCGCTGGCAGGGATGCCAGGGTCTTCAACCGGCTCTGTAAGCCTCTACGAGCCCATCCACGGCTCTGCCCCTGACATAGCAGGGCAGGGAATCGCAAACCCGATCGGCATGGTGCTCAGCATGGCGATGATGCTCAGGCTCTCATTCGGACTGGATGAAGAGGCGAGCGCAGTGGAGTCCGCCGTCGAAGGCGTACTTTCAGAAGGTTACCGCACCGCAGATATCGGGGCCGACGGCGGCGACGTTGTCAGCACAGAGCGAATGGGGACGGTGCTCGCAGGGCGCGTTTAGCCCATGCCCTGAGTGTGAGGTTCCAAGTTACGGTTGTCGTTTGACGCCGAATTTTGGCCGAACCTAGAATGAACCATCTATTTGAAACTAGGAGGAGTGGTATGGCGAGGGCGGCTTCCAAAGGCGAGATGCCGAGAGCTTACGATCCGGGCTCCGTTGAAGGTCCGATCTACAAGTTCTGGAACGAGAGCGGGTTCTTCAGGCCGGAGATCGACCACTCGAAGAAGCCATTCGTTGTAATCATGCCGCCGCCCAACGTTACCGGTGAGCTCCACATGGGGCACGCCCTGACCATTGCCGTCGAAGACCTGATGGTCAGGTGGCACAGAATGCTTGGCGAGCCCGCTCTGTACCTGCCAGGTTCCGACCATGCTGGTATAGCAACGCAGGTCGTCGTGGAGCGTCAGCTTGCATCCGACGGTCTTAGCCGGCACGACCTGGGACGGGACGGGTTCATTGAGCGAGTGTGGTCCTGGGTTGACGACTACGGTGACCGAATCTACCGTCAAACTGAGCGACTCGGCGCTTCCTGTGACTGGAGTCGCAAGGCGTTCACACTGGATGCTGGCCCCGCGCTGGCCGTGAGGACGACGTTCGTCAACCTCTACAGGAAGGGCCTCATCTACAAGGGAACACGCATCACGAATTGGTGTCCGAGGTGCCGAACTGCTCTTTCCGACCTGGAGGTCAAGCACCAGGATGAGAAGTCGGGGCTGTACCACATCCGCTATCCGCTGGAGGACGGCTCCGGTCATCTGACGATCGCGACCACGAGGCCTGAGACGATGCTTGGCGACACGGCTGTAGCCGTCAATCCTGATGACGAACGATATTCCCAATTCATCGGTAAGAGCGTGAAGCTGCCCATTATGGGACGTTCGATCCCAGTCATTGCTGACGAAGCGGTGGAGCTGGGATTTGGTACCGGGGCGCTCAAGGTTACGCCGGGCCACGATCCGACGGACTACGAAATTGGCGAGCGGCACAACATCGATACCGTAAACATCCTGAACCTGGACGGCACGCTCAATGAGAATGCAGGTGAGTTCGCGGGACTTACTGTTGACGAGGCGCGTACAGGTGTTGTTGCCCGTCTTGAAGAGGAAGGCATTCTCCAAGGAATAGAGGACTTCAGCCATGCCGTGGGTCACTGCGACCGCTGCGACGAGGTCGTCGAGCCGATTGTCACAGACCAGTGGTACGTCAGGATGGGACCTCTTGCCGAGCCCGCCCGCGCCGCAGTCGTGGACGGCGAAATCAGCATCGTTCCCGAGCGCTTCACAAAGGTGTATCTCAACTGGATGGACAACATCAGGGATTGGCCGATCAGCCGCCAACTCTGGTGGGGCCACCGCATACCTGTGTGGTACTGCGAGAAGGGGTGCCAGATCGTCGAGATGGAGGACCCCACGAGTTGCCCTGAGTGCGGTAGTACCCAACTGGAGCGCGACCCTGATGTGCTCGACACCTGGTTCAGCTCAGGGCTGTGGACACATTCGACGCTGGGATGGCCCGGCGACACTGACGACTTCGACTACTTCTACCCGACGTCCGTCATGGAGACAGGTCACGACATCCTGTTCTTCTGGGTTGCCAGGATGATCTTCATGGCAATAGAGAACACGGGTGAATCGCCGTTCCACACGGTCTATCTGCACGGCCTCGTTCGCGACCCCGAAGGCGTGAAGATGAGCAAGACCAAGGGGAACGTGGTCGACCCTCTCGAGCTTGTGGACATCTACGGGGCGGATGCCGTCAGGTTCGCCCTCACCACTGGAACTACCGCGGGCAACGACATGAGGATGAACGAGCAGAGGCTGGAAGCCAGCCGAAACTTCGTGAACAAGTTGTGGAACGCCGCTCGGTTCGTGATCGCCAATCTAGAAGGCGCGACGGGTCTGGGAGATTGGCAGGAGCCTGGCAGTCTCGAACATCGAGAAGACCGCTGGATCGTCAGCAGGCTCAATCGCGTAGCCGATCAAGTCGACTCACACATGAGAGCCTACCAGTTCGGGGAAGCGCAGAGAGTCGTTCACGACTTCCTCTGGAACGAGTATTGCGACTGGTACATAGAGATGTCCAAGATCAGGCTGAGGACCGGAGATGGTCAGTCTCCGTTGCCTGTTTTAGCGCACGTGCTTGAGCGTACCCTCAGGCTGCTGCACCCGTTCCTACCGTTTGCTACCGAGGAAATCTGGAGTAGGCTGACAGCAGTTCTACCAGAAGTGGAAGACCCGCCCGAAGCGGCCATGCTCGCTCCGTACCCACAGGCTGATCCGTCACGGTATGACGCAGAGGCCGAGGGTGAGGTCGGGTCTGTCGTCGAGATTGTCCGGGCAGCCCGCAATCTCAGGGCAGAGTTCCGTATAGAGAACAACCAGCAGCTAACGGCGCAGCTCGCGGTCGCCAACGGGACTTCTTCGGTGTTCCAGGACGCCATGGGGTTTATCGAGTCCCAGGCCAGGATCGCACTTGAAGTTACTCCTTCAGAGACTACCGAGCAGGGCTCTGCGGATCAGGCCGTGCAGGTGCTCAACGCGGGCACTCTGGCCGTCTCTCTGGAGGGCCTGGTGGACCTCGATGAAGAGACGGAACGCCTCAAGAGCGAACTCGCGGACCTCCGCAAGTACCAGGTCAGGGTGTCCAAGAACCTGCAGAACGAGAACTTCGTCAATCGCGCCCCCGAAGAAGTCGTCGATAGGGAACGCGACAGGCTGTTCAGCACCGAGGCGCGAATCGAACGCCTTGTTGAGATTCTTGATCGCCTGTCTGCATAGGCGACGGCGCTAGACGTGCAGGGTTAACCGAAATCCTTCGTTCGGCCTTTCCCACTGTTGACCGCGACGGCAAGGTAGTAATTGCCGCCGCCGCGGTGCGTTCGCTGGGTTACGGTTTTCTCAGCGTATTTCTGGGCGTCTACCTGGACCTCCTGGAATTCACTCCTGTCCAGGCTGGGTTGGTCTTTAGCGCCATCATGGCTGGCGGAACGCTTTCCAACGTCGTAGCGAGTTGGCGAGGTGACGCCATCGGTCGGCGGCGCATGTTGATCGTCATGGCCGCGCTGATGGGAATAGGCGGTGTGCTGTTTCCCCTGACCGAGCAGACCGCGCTTCTGATTGCCATCTCGCTGATTGCAATGACGACTTCGACGGGCGGGGACCGGACTGCCTTTCTGTCGATCGACATGGCGATACTGGCGCAGTCGGGGCGACCCGATCAGCGCACGCTGGTCTTCAGCATGTACAACCTTGCTGGGAGGCTCACTAAGGCGGTAGGTTCGCTGATGATTGCGATCCCCGCAGGACTTCAGTTCCTGTTTGGGATCGATGAAGTGGCTTCCTACAAGCTGATGTTCTTCGTGTACGCGGTCTCGGCCTTCTGTGGACTGGCTGTGTACTGGATGCTGAGCCCGCAGGCGGAGCCTCCGCGAGCCGGAGGCGATGGTGCCGAAGAGCCTCAGAAAATGTCTCGGAGTGCCAGGACGATTATGATCCAGCTATCCCTCCTGTTCAGCCTTGATTCGCTGGGCGGAGGCTTCATGGTCTACAGCTTCATGTCTTACTTTTTTGCCAACAGGTTCGACATGGGAGCGGAGACGATTGCGGGCATCTTCTTCATCGGTCAGTTACTAAACTCCGTATCGATCCTCCTGGCTGCCCCCACCGCAAGGCGAATAGGTTTGATACTGACCATGGCGGCGTCCCAGGGCCTTGCCAACTCGATGATGATCTTCATGGCACTGACGGGAAATCCGCTACTGGCCGTGGTGTTCTTCATGGCCCGCGAACTCATCAACGACATGGATATTCCGACACGGCAGTCCTACTCGATGGCGATAGTTCCCCCCGAGGCCCGCACGGCGACGGCTGGAATGACGAATCTGGGCAGGACCCTGGCCCAGACGATAACGCCGGCCATCGCGGGGTTTGTCGCCAGTACGACGGCGCTTGGAATCCCGATAATCGTCGGCAGCGTAATTAAGCTTGGCTACAATGGCGCGCTGTACGCGATGTTCCGAAAAGTCAGGGCGCCGGAAGAGCAGGCTGGCTAGAGAAGGTTGTACGTGTAGTGCTGCGGGCCCTCTTCGATCTCCCAGGCTGAGAACCACCTGTTCACGTACGGCAGCAGGTCCTTGGATAACGCCGTGCGTCCAATCTCTCTGTCAGTCAGTTCTCTCGCCAGCGATTCCTGTAGCCTGGCTCGGACCTCAGACTTGTCCACCTTGACGAACTCTCCGCTCCTCAACAGGACCTCTCCATCCACCATGACTGTATCCACGTCGAGTCCCTTGCCCCTGTACAGGATTGCATCGACGATGTCAGTGTCGGGATGCAAGTATGGGTCTTCGATCCGGTCGAGGTTCAGCACAACGAGGTCGGCACGCTTGCCGGGCTCGATTGTCCCGACATCGTCAAAGAACGTCACCTTGGCCCCGTTTGTCGTGGCGAGTTCCAGGATTTCATGTGATGTGGGGTAGGGGGCGTCGACTCCCGGTTCTCTATGGATCTTCTGCGCGATCCGCATTTCCTGGAGGATGTCGTTATCGTCGTTCATGCCGGCTTCATCGATGCCCAGGGCAACCATGACCTCACTCTCGAGGAGCCGGTTGACTGGTGCGATACCGCTTTTGAGCCTGAGATTGGAGCTGGGGTTGGTGCAGATTGCCGTATTCGTCTCTGAGAGTACGTCTATGTCGGACTCAGACAGCCAGACGCCATGAGCGCAGGACACTTCCGGTCCAAGTACACCAAGTTCCGATAGGTGAGATAGCGGGGTACCGTTCCAATGACGACTGCCGTACATTCTCTGGTATATGGTCTCGTGGAGGTGTATGTGGAACCCGGTCTGGTGCCTTCTCGCGAAGTCGCTGATCGCGACTAGCATCTCGTCCGAGCACCAGTGGACGTTGTGCGGACTTACGAAGATGTTTGTTCTGGGCCCTTGCCTCCTCGCGTGCAACTCACCGCACCCCGACAGGTACTCTTCGAGCTCGACTGGGCGCGCCGCAATCTGCGCCCGCGCTCGCTCTGCCAGCTCTGACGGCAGCGTGGACAGAAACCGCGCGTCGTCCTCGTACACGAGGTGGTTCTGATCTCGGGTCGATAGTGAGAAGGCGACCCTCATGCCGCTGTCCTCGTATCCGTTGAGGATCTCTGAGGCGGCGTCGTAAAGTTCGACTCCTGGAGGGAGTCTGGCCGCCATGTGGTTGTGCTGGACCGTTGTAATGCCGGACTCTATCATCTGGATAGCGCACCATAGCGTATCGAGGTAGGGATCGACGTCTCGGATTGCCCACCTGGCTATAATCCAACGCTCGAGCGGTTCGTCCAGCACTCCCAGTTGGAACGGCGTCAGGCCAACGTGGTGATGGGCGTTTATCAGTCCGGGTATAACGGCCTGTCGATTCGACCCTAGAACCTCAGCGTCAGGGTACTTTCCGCGTAGATCGTCGAATGGCCCAACCTCGACGACCGCCCCGTTATCTACTGCGACAGCGCCATAGTCCACTGTCTCGGCAGTGCTTCTTCCAGTGACCCGGCACACGACGTGGCGACCTCTAACCAGTGTTACTGCCACGAGTCACCTCACAGAGTGATAAATGGAATTGAAGAGGAACTTGTACGTGCCCCTGGCCTGCGCCCTGAAGTGCGGTCTGAATCCGAACAGGATCACTTTCCCAAGGCCAAGAGGGATAGAGGCCAGCGCCGACAGACCGCCGATGCGCTTCTCTCCTATCAGCCACCCACTCAACAGTGTTGACTCAGGGGAAAACTTTGCTACTACCGTTCCCTTGTCCACGCGATAGCCAGGGCCATTCATGAACAGGGCCGCGGCACGGTCCGGCATTCCGAATCCGAGCGGGTGGTCCGTATCGACCTCAATGCTAAGCAGGCTACCGGGTGCAAAGAACTCCGAGTGGGTCAGCCTTGCAAGCGGATTGGACACCGGCAGTTCCAGCCGGCGCGACAGAAAGCGCGCTGAATCGTCCCATGCGACGATAGTTCCACCGCGCTCTACAAACTGCCTGAGCGCCGCCACCCCGCGATCACCCAACCCACCTGAGAACTTTGACGAGTAGTGGGCTCGGCTGAATCCGCGATAGAGTTGGCGCACCAGTTGGTGAGGAACGACTATGCAGTCGAACCGGGTATCCAGCCGCTCCTCCCGAACATCGTGATCCACCAGTGACGTGTACTTGAACCCGTACTCGTCGAATACAAACCGCGTCCATCCCTCTTCAATGCAGGGCACGTAGCTGGCGTACAGTCCAATCCTCGGTGGCCTCATCAGCCTCAGGCCCTCAGATGGTCTGTGCCAGAGGGCTTCCACGGCAATGTTCCTGGAGCAGTGACCGAGCGCCTCCTGAAGTGCCTCTGAAGAGGGGACAACCCATGTACCCGGCTTCAGAGTGACACCATCACATTCGAGGTGGGACATTGCCCTGAACACGGCACGCTGTCCGAACAGCAGCCTGTTGACCAGGGTGGAGGCAGCGTTGGACTCAGGGCCTATCGCGTAAGCGGGAGCGGCCGGGTCCATTGAGTGCCCGTTCCTTGAGAAACTGCTGGAGCCATAGGAGACGGGTCTTGTCTTCAGTTCTATAGGCTGCTGTAACTCATGACACGTCACGCCCATCTTGAGAGGCAGACTGTGCGCAGTGGCGTCGTAGGGTCGCTTGGGTGGCCCACCGGGGTACTGCCTGATGTCCGGGTACCGCTGTCGTTCCAGCATAGTCTGGGCGAATGAGCCATAGGGCTGTCCGACCATGACGAGCCGGTCGCCCTGTTTAATGGTCAGATCGTCGCACTCTGCGCTCTCGATCGATTCCAGGACGTCCACGTCTGCAGAGCGAAGAATGTCAATCAACTCGTCGGCCGCGCTCCCGTCATGCTGACTCACAGGGATGACGTGGGCGTAAGGTCTGCCATTGTGTTCGGAGGCCCGCTTCAAGACTTCATACGAGTTTTTGACCCACCACTCCCTGTTTCTGGCGGCATGGTCCAGACATGCCATAGACGCCGACAGGTCGTACTCCACGATGTCCCTGAGAGTCCATCTGCCACCGGACCACGGCATGGGGTGGTTCCAGGAACGGACTCGTGGCTGCTCGCCCCTATCGGCGCTTAGCGCAGACTTGGGAAGCTCGATAGGTGTGGCGATCCGCACGCTGGCCGCCTCTGACAGTACACGCACGCCCCCGTGGTAGTGAGGATATGAACGGCTGGGACTGTACGAGTCGTACACGACGTTCACTGCCACACCAGACTTGCCCTCAGCCGTAAGCTGGGCGGCCATGTGCGTTCCAAGCACGGAAAGCTCACTCTGCAGGACCGGATCGACATTAGGGCCCACAGGATCGACAAGAGGCGGAAGGATCATGCGCATTCCTTCCGAGCGGGTCTGGTGAATGTCGTACGTTATGTGTGGTCGCCACGCGTTGTGAATGTGGTCCACAACGAGCCTGGTTTCACGCTGAGTAAACATGAACCAGTCGCGGTTGTTATCGTGGCCGGTGTACTTGTGGTACAGGTAAGGGGGGATCGTGCCCTCGAAGTGTGTTCCTACTGAGGCGTCGTACCAGTCCTTGACACGTATCAATCCATCGGGATTCAGGCTTGGGGCCAGGAGCAGGATCACATTGTCCAGAATCGAACGCACCCGTGGTTCATCTGAGGATGCCAGAAGGTAAGCCAGCTCCAGCGACATCTGTGTAGCGCCAACCTCTGTCGCGTGAATGCTGCAGGTAATCGTAACCACAGCACGAGCTTTTTCAATGGCGTCGGGAGCCTCGCTATCGTCCAGCGCGCGGGGGTCCGACAGGGTCTGCTGGCACTGTCTGTAATCCTCCAGTCGACTGAGGTTTTCGGGCGAGCTAACCGTGCACAGCAGAAAGGGGTGGTCTTCGGTCGAGCGGCCGATTTCGGTGACTCTTAACCGATCAGTCTGACCTTCGATGAGTCGCAAATACTTAACTATTTGCGGCCAGCCTGCAAGAGAACGGTCAGCACCTACTTTGAAGCCAAGGAACTGCTCTGGTGTGGTAATATCTGCCATTGGGTCTGAGAGTCTGACTTACCTGAATAGGTTGATTGTGGCCGGACCCTTCTGGCTCGGGGCCGGTCCCGATCCTCGATAGGATACAGCACGCCGCACGTCGGCGCAGGAGTCTAGCAGAAACGATGTCCGATAACCAACAGACCATACTAGTAGTCACGCCTCATCCTGACGACGCTGAAGGCGGGGCAGGGGGCACAATTGCAAAGTGGACCTCAGAGGGCAAAAGAGTCGTGCTGGTCGTCTGCACTAACGGCGACAAGGGGACGAGTGACAGATCCATCGACCCAGCGGCGCTCGCGAAGACCAGGGAGAAGGAACAGCTCGACTCAGCTAAGTTGCTGAACCTTGCGGAGGTGGCGTTCCTGCGCTTTCCGGACCAGAACCTCGAAGATTGCGTGGAGTTCAGGAAAGCCCTGGTCAGGCAGATCAGAAAGCACCGGCCCGATCTGGTCGTGACCATCGACCCAAACCGCCCCTACATCCGCCACCGTGACCACTACATGACGGGCAGGGTAACGCTGGACGCAGTCTTCCCGTATGCCCGGGACCACCTTGCATTCCCTGACCTGCTTGATGAAGGCCTGGAGCCGTTCAACGTGCAGGAAGTGTGGCTCTTCAGGTCCGAAGATCCCGACATTTTCATCGACATAACGGACACGTTCGAAAAGAAGATGGACTCGCTGTACTGCCACGTGAGCCAGATGTCACGGCCCAAAGAGGTGGCTTCCGAGCGATCCAGGGAGCGTGCGGCAGAGACAGGAAAGGCCATAGGAGGGGGACTAGCAGAGTCCTTCAAGAGGATATCCCTCTGGCGCTAGTCTGGCTCCATCTCTTCGATCTTGGGAAGCTTCCCCGAGCTGCGCAGTAGCGTCAGCGCCTGCTTTTCCAGCTGGCGTACGCGCTCGCGGGTTACTCCAAGCTCGCGGCCTACCTCTTCCAGCGTACGCGGTCGGTCGTCGATGAAGCCGAACCTCAGAGCGAGTACCATTCTGAGTCTGGGCGGAATGTCGTCCAGGGCCTCGATGACGTCCTCGCGCGTCAGCAGCCGCATTGCGACTTCGTCAGGCGTGCGGCCGCTCGTGTCCTGGATGAAGTCCTCAAGGGTGGACTCCTCTTCACCCACGGGTGTCCCGAGCGATATCGTGTGCTGTCGCTGACGCATCAAGGTCTCGACCTGTTCGGGAGTCCACTCCAACTCGGCGGCAAGCTCTTCCGTGGTCGGATCTCTATCCCTGTCGCGCATCAGGTGCCGCTCTGCGGTGTTGAGCTGCTGTAGACGTTCGACGACGTGCACAGGTAGCCTGATCGTTCGACCCTGGTCGGCGAGAGCTCTTGTGACCGCCTGGCGTATCCACCAGGTCGCGTATGTACTGAACTTGAATCCCCGGTGAGGGTCATACTTCTCCACGGCCCTCATCAGGCCGAGGTTGCCCTCCTGGACTAGATCAAGCAGGGGCAGTCCGCGGCGCAGGTAACGGCGTGCCACACTTACGACCAACCTCAAATTGGAGTTGGTCAGACGCTCTGAGGCCGACTGCCCTCTGTCCGTAATCAGCGCCCACCACTGTTCGATACGACGGTCGCGCCCCTCTATCGACGTTTCAACTGCAGCAACGTCCAGCAGGTCGGCGTAGAGTTCCGCTCCGAGTGTCCGTTCAACGACCTGGAATACGTCAGGAGGAATAAGACTCGAGGTTCGTGAGAGCGCGGCAAGGCGCGGGCCCGACTCGTCCGGGGTGTCGCCGCTTACCCCTGCAAGGAGTTCCTTGAGCGTGTCTGTAGGAGGCTTGTCAAGGACCTCCCGAACGTCCGGGTCCCCGAGCAGCACGCTGATCGGAGCCTCGTTGGGAAGTTCCAAACCAGTTTCGCCCCCGAGAGTCCTGAGCAGGAGCAGCTCCCTGACGGTCGCCGCAATGAGCGTCGCTGCGACTTCTATCGTCGTAGGTTCACGCTCGAGCTCAGCGGTCATTTGCTTCCGCGTCTCCTTGAGCAGCATCCAACGCTCGACATCGAGGCCTAGCTCCAGCTCTTCTGGGGCGGTCAGCAGTGCGTGCTGTCCGATCGACCTCAGGTACTCCCTGACCGTGTCAGTAGGCTCATCGCCGAGCTCGCGCTCATAGGCCTTGAGCAGGTCCATTGAGCCCTCGTTGGACCTCCTGCGGCGATTTGTGCCGAGCAGAGACCACTCTTCGTTGGAGTCGGATTCCGTTCTTATCAGGCTATCCTGTCGTTCAACCATGTTCTCACTCTGAGCCATCGACTGCCTCTCAGCAGACCATATCAGACCGATATATACCGTTCAATGACTTTCACGCTTACGTATACCTGCCTACCTTGCCAGGAGTTATGACGCGCCCGATCTGAATGGACGCCAACAGTACCGTTACCAGCGGCGCCCCCGTTCGCAATGTCTGTGCCTGACTTGACATCCGCAGGGTCGGCTAGTTAACTGTCGCAAGCCTGTTCGCCTTCCAAGCGAACTACTAGTATACCACTATATGAACGAACTCGCGCTGTTCGCGGTGTCAGTCGCGGGCAGAATGGAGGAAACCAATGTCCAGGAGAGTGCTGATAACCGGAATGAGCGGTCTGATTGGAGGGCTGCTCAAGGACCACCTGACTGAGTCAGGAGGTTACGAGCTGACTGCACTGAATCGGCGTCCGGTCGATGGCATCCGGAGTGTGCAGGCTGACATATCTGACCTCGATGCCATCCAGCCGGCGTTCGAAGGTCAGGAAGTCGTCGTCCACCTGGCTGCATATCTCGGTTCACAGGACTGGGAAGGACAACATGCCGGCAACGTAGTTGGTACGTACAACGTCTTTGAGGCGTCTCGCAGGGCAGGGGTCAAAAGGGTGATCTTCGCCTCCAGTGGGAATGCTATCAGAGGGTTCGAGTTCGTTCCCCCGTACTCTCACATAGCTGCCGGTGAATACGATAAGGTGCCTTCAGACTTCAGAAAGCTCACTCATCTCGACGTCAGGCCCGAGGCGCTCTATGGCGCCGCTAAAATCTGGGGCGAGGCCCTCGCCAGGCACTTCTCCGATGACTATGGCATGAGCATGATATGCGTGAGGATAGGTTCAGTCACAAGTGAGAACCGTCCCAGGACAATCCGCGAGAATGCGATCTATCTGAGCCACAGGGACGTCGCCACCCACCTCAAGGCGTGCATCGATGCCCCAGAGGACCTGAAGTGCGACACATTCTTCGCGGTATCAAACAACCGCTGGAACTACCGAGACCTCTCACATCCGAAGGAAGTACTCGGTTGGGAGCCGCAGGACACAGCGGACGACAGGCTCTTCACCGGTTAAAACAACCAGGAGACACTCACCTTGACTCAGTTCATCAGAATCGACAGGAACAAGAGGCTCAAGGAGCAGCCGGAGACCGGCCACAATCGCTGGCACCCGGACGTGCCGCCGATAATCGAGGTCGGAGAGAACGAGAACATCGTAATCGACACCCGGGACGCGAGTGATGGTCAGATGACACGCTCTACGGTCGTCGAGGACCTGGAAGCCATGGACCAGAAGGTTAGCCACCCGCTTACCGGGCCGATCTACGTGAATGGGGCTGAACCTGGCGACCTGCTTGAGATCGAGTACGTCGATATCTTTCCGCAGCCCTATGGCTTCACACGCTTCCGCCCTGGAGCCGGGTTTCTCAGGGACGTCTTCACTGAACCGTTTATTGCACACTGGGACATCGAACATGGTTACGCCACGTCTGAGCAGGTCCCCGGCGTACGTATACCAGACGGGTCATTTATGGGGACCGCAGGGCTGGCTCCCTCCCACGAGCAGCTTGCGGCATGGACCGCCAGGGAAGCAGACCTGCTAGAGAGGGGAGGCAATGTCCCGCCCCCAGATGCTCAGGATGCTGTACCGGGGGGGCAGATTGCGGAAGAGGGACTGAGGACTGGGCCACCGCGCGAAAACGCCGGCAACATGGACGTCAAGCAGCTCACACGTGGGTCAAGGCTGTACATACCGGTCGCCGTCGAAGGTGGACTCTTCTCCGTGGGCGATGGACACTTCGCTCAGGGCGACGGAGAGGTGTGCATCACCGCTATCGAAATGGGGGCCACCGTATCGGTCCGGTTTACAGTCCATAAGGGGGCTGCTGCAAGTCGAGGGATTACCATGCCACGGTTTTCCCACCCGGGCTATTTCCTGCCGCCACAGTTCGCCATACCAGGGAACTTCACCGCAACCGTCGGCTACCCAATTCGAGAAGACGGCACCCAGGAGGACGAGGACGTTACTCTCGCGGCTAAAGGCGCGCTGCTGAATATGATCGACCTTCTTGGGGAGCGTGGATACACGCGCGAGCAGGCTTACGTAATCTGCTCAGTGGCCGTTGATCTGAAGATAAGCAACATCGTCGATCTGCCGAACGTCACGGTCTCAGCGTTCCTTCCCGAGGACATATTCGTGTAGGGGCAGGATGCAACGCTGGGTCGCTCGGCTGTTCAGGTGTAGTTAGCAAGTTCAGAGTCAGCGTGGAAGAGGTACTTGGTCCAGTAGGGTTCACGCAGGCGCTCCACGGCCGTTGACCAGGCGCCATTGACGTACTCACTGGGGGGCTCCCGTACAGCTTCCTCCAGGTACACTTCAAAATCGGTACGGAATTCCCCGACCGATTGATAACGGCGTTCTGCCAGACCAGTCAATATGGTCTGGGCAGAATCTCTCTGCTGGGAATTCGTCAGACCTGAGTACTTCTCAACCATCGACTGAACCATTCTCTCCAGTGACCCAACGAGTCTATGCTCACTCACCCGGGTGTAATCATCTGACGATGTGGGATGTTCAGCCGGTGTGGTGTAGAACTGAAAGAACTCGAATAGAATGTTATTGAGGTCGAACTCTGGCGAACGAGCGCTCTTAGGCTCTGGCCTCCTGAGCGCCCCGAGATCGATCACGGTAGCCCGGCCGGTCCCAGGAGAGTAGAACAGGTTTCTGGGTCCCAGGTCGCCCGCAAGTAAACCCAGTTCCAGGCACTGTTCGATGATTCTCAGTACCGTCAGCGTCGGGTTCTCGATGCATCTTTCGATGTGCATGGTCGAAGGGTGCAGGATGAACAGGTTGAGTGGCAGCCCGACTGGATGTCCCCTTACCTGATCTGCAACGCTGCCAAGGAGCGGTATCCCTACCGCGCGTTCTTCAACCTGCACCGCGTATGAGTTGCCGAGATCGTCCCCGAAGTACCAGCCGAATGCGTCCGGGGCGGTAACCGTCAGCAGTCCGGGCAGACCAGCCCATACACCCCCTTCTGACCTCAGTTCGGCCTGGAGGGACATCCGTCGTTCCACATCGTCGTGGATGTTCCGAGAAATGAGGGAAGGGTGGGGGCGCTTTACCACGCATGGCAGCCCCGACTCGACATCGGTCGCCGCAAACACCTGCATGTCTGCACCCTCGCCCAGGAGACCCCCGAGTTGGAATCGTTCCAGGTCACGATGTGGGCTCTTGTCCTTGTCATTCATTTGAACGGAATTCACACCAAAGTACAGACATGTTCAGAAATCATGACGGGTGATACAATCATTTCACAAACGAAAATAGAGTGGACGATTCTATATGCTCCCGTATGATGCACCTGAGATTCTCAACCTGCTACTAGCGGCTGTTATCGCATACATCATTGGTGCATTGCCACTGGCGGATCGTTTAAGCAAGAGGCGGGGAGTAAATGTCTTCAGTTCAGGCACAGGTCTGGCTGGGGCCACAAACGTCCGCAGAAGCGTCGGGATGATTCCCGCAAGCCTGGTTGTCCTTGGCGATGCTGCCAAGGGTATTCTTGCGATTCTTATTGCCCAGGCCCTCGGCGTGGACGGTATCTGGATCGTCGTTCCTGCCGCTGCGGCTATAGTTGGTCACTGGAACTCGATCTTTACCGGCTTCAGGGGTGGAGACGGACTTGTCACTCTCGGTGGCATTACCCTGGCTGTATTCCCCATATACCAGGGCTACTACGAGAGCATCATCGCTGTTCTCGTGGCTGTGGCTGTGGCACTTGGAGGGCAGAAGCTCCCATACTCGTCACTGTTCTGCATTATCGCCGGATACGCAGTGATCATACTGCTGTTCACTCAGACTCGAGTCAATGACCTTGATACCGCCCTGGCGATGGGAATGCTGGCGCTGGTCGTGTTCGGACATGCGCTGGTTGGTCATGCCAGGCGGCGGCGGCTGTCAGACGAATTAGCAGGCGCTGACCTGGCAGACAACCCAGAGCTCGGGTAGCTGCTTCCCGGTACGCTCTTAGCCTCCGTCCTGAGCTTCTATCATCTGCTCCAAACGAAGGAGCAGCCCACCGACCGCTTGGTTGTCGACTATGTATACCGTTCCCGTTGTGGGGATCGACAGGTACGAGCTCAGATCGTCGCGTCGCAGGAACCTGAGCCGGGTCGACGGAGTAGAGGCATCCTCGTGTGTTATGACACGAACCATCGCATCCGGGACGGCGAAGTTGAGCTTGTCCGCCTCTTCTTCTTCGGCAAACCCTGAGGCTACAACCAGTTGGAGAGTGCCTATGATGGAATTCAGGGCTAATGGGCTGATCGGGTCTTCGGAACCGCCAGTTCCATGGGCGTACCACTCGCCTTCATCGTCGGGACGAAGTATGAAGGCCTCGTCGGGGTAGGTGAACTGGATCTCCAGAATCTCGTTAGGAGGTATCGAGGCCACCACCGGGTTCTTCCACCTGTCCGGGTCGGGTTCGAAGATGTTGCCCCCAGGACAAGGGACTCCGTAGGTCTCCTCGTGCCCAGCCCTCCTGACGTAACAAAGACGCACGTCGGGTTGCCACTCGCCGACCAGGAACTTCTCCTGCAGTGACCTTCCCCCTATGAAGAACGACACTTCGATTGACTCACCGTCAACGACACCCAGGGGAGGGTGATTAACAGGATTTATGGATACAAGCTGAGCATCGTACAGGTCGTCAACCGCCTGCCAGAACTGCTCAAGCCTCGGCTGAAACACGGCCTGGTCGTCGACGAACCACGTCGCCTGCTCAGCGTCGCCTAGTCTTACCAACTCCGTCTGCTTCTCTGCATCGTTAATCAATACGCGATCGCTGGCCTCCCGCGAGACCTGGACCAGTCCCTCCAGGATTATCTCGTCCGATCCGGCAGAGAATACCCGGAAGATCAGGCCCGCCACGCCGACTGCGATCAGCGCCATTAGGACGAAGCCGAGCTGCCTGCTCTTCATTCGTCGTCCTCCTGACCCTGGTCACCTCGGCGTCTGCGACCGAGTCTGAATCCCCCGGTCCTGGCCTGGCCGTACAAGGTGAAGCCGAACCTCCGCCTTCTGATTGAACTGAAAAGCCCGACCACAACAATAAGCAGCGGGACACCGGCAACATTTGCCCACTGGGCAATGTTCTTGTGAGTGGTGGAAGTGAATAGGAGGTCACGTGAAGTGACTATTTTCGAGCGAACGGCAGCTAGTGTATCTTCCTGAGCCAGCCAGTCTACGAGGTTTAGTCCCAGCGCGATGTTCTCCTGTGACCTTGGTAGAACGCTGTCTGCCAGCCATTCCGAATCGCCGAAGACAATAAGCCTGAACGCTTCCTGACCGGCAGGAACATTCCTTTGAATGACCGCGGCTCCCATCAGCGCCTGGATGAAGTTGCCTTGGGTTACATCCTCGAATACCGGGGAGTTTGGCCGGACGTCTCCGTAGTTGAAGTCGATTGCCGCAAACTCCGTCGTCTCTAGCAACGGTACAACCTCGATGCGGCCCCGCCCAGACTCTGTAATTCCTACGGAACTGGCCCACGGCAGCAGCACTGAGCCCACGTTTCCCGCAACTTTTCTATCAATTACCGGTACGCGCATCCAGTACGGGTAGGGCAGAAATACGCTGCCGACACCAGTGTTGAACGACAAGGTCTCATTCGATTGTAGATCGAATACGAGATCGTCTTCGACGATCACGCCGAACTCCTCGGGCAGATATGAGAAGCTGTTGCGGTTCTGGTTGGCAATCAGGCGACTCTGGTCGATGACGACAGAGTTCACCATGATCATAGCCTTGCCGCCGCCGAGCAGGTACTGCCTGATGGCGTCGGCCGTCTCGTCGCGAATGGAACTGGTCGGGCCGCCGATTATTAGTACGTCCACGTCCGACAGGTCTATATTCGGGTCCTCTGTGGCGTCGACTTCCCTGACTCGATATGAGTCGAGTAGCAGTCCCGCGAAGGTGTTGTATCCAACTGACGGACCAGCCTCTCCGTGACCGGTGAGGAATGCCACAGTCTTCTTGTCTTCCTGAAGCATCCGGTTGGCAATGGATGCCAGCTGGTACTCGAAGCCATCGAAATTAGTGATGTAGGGGATGACCTGCCGCTTGTCGACGTAGGTCATCGCAAGTCCGAGGTAACCTGTCTTTATCTGGAGTTCACCCTGGCTCTGAACGTTGAACTGGACTGGCGGAATGCCTGCCAGCTGTGCCTTTCGAGCCTCGTCTTCATCGTCCGCAGGGAATCGCCGAACGAGCTTTACGTCCCCGCCCGATCCTGCCGCGAAGTCCTCCAGGAAGTCTCCAACGTCACGGGCAGTTATAGCCACCTGCACGGGAGGTTCCCTGGACTCGAAGAGCTCCAGCGTCAGGATGTCATCAAGGCCGTCGAGAATGTCTGCTGTGGCAGGGCTAAGGGTGAACAACTGGTCCTGTGTAAGGTCAATTCGCCCGCCAATTGAGTTGCCAGACCATCCAACCAGGAGGCTAACTACGATGAGTCCAACCGTACCCAGTTGCAGGTTTCGGTACTGGGCCGACGAGTGGCTGAGCGTTCGGCCTCTGATGACCAGGAAGGTCGCGCTCAGGAAGGTCGAGATCAGCGCAGCGAAGTAGAGCACGTCCCGCAGGTGAATGACCCCCCTCGCTATGCTCGAAAAGTGAGTCACCGGGCTCAGGTCCTGCAGCAGCGATGCCAGTCGGGGCGGCAGAGTCACAGCGACAATGTCCAGACCCATGATCATCAGCATCATCGTGAGCGAGAGACCCAGGATGAACGCCACGATCTGGTTGCGGGTCAGACTGGACGTGAACAGCCCGATGGAGACGAATGCGGCAGCCAGGAAGAGGCTGCTGACGTACTGTCCCACTGCTGCGCCGATGTCGAGATTTCCAGCCGTGGTTACAGCGATGGGTATGCCCAATGTAGCCAGTATGGCGAACGCTACGAAGATGAAACCTGCAAGGAACTTCGACAGTAGAACGATCCATCCCCTGACAGGATGCGTCAGCAGGAGCTCCAGTGTCCCGTCGCGGTTCTCCTCAGCCAGTAGCCTCATGGTGGCAGCGGGGACGAATATCGCAAGCAGCCAGGGCAGGGAAGGGCTGTCAATCTGGAAGTCAACCGTAAACATCGGCCTGAGTGAAGCCTCGGCCGTCAAAAGTGCCTGGCTGAAGAACACATAGGCCAGAACCGCAACAAACGGGACGATCAGAATGTACGCGGTTGGCTGATCGAAGTAGCTCTTGACGTCCTTCTTGACCAGTGCGAACAGTGGTGAGCGCATGTGTCTAGGACTCGTCTCCCGTCCGCTCGCCTTCAGCGGTCAAGTGATGGAACACGTCTTCCAACCTGGGCCGTTCCTCATGCAGTTCCCACAAGGTCCAGTCTCTTGACTTGGCAAGCGTGAATATGTCGCCCCTGGGGTCCCCCTCTGCCGACACAGAGAGCCTGTAGCGCTTCCGACCGGCTTCGATGCCCATGCTCTCGACAGACGTGATTCCGTCAATCTCTGCGAGTCCGGCCTCGACGTTGTTGCCGTCCACCTCGAGATGAACGGTCCTAAGCTCGAGTGTCTGGTGCAGAAGGTCCTGGACCGGGCTGTTGGCCACCAGCTTGCCTCTCCTGATCACTAGGACGCGCTCGCAGGTGTTCTCGACCTCCTGCATGACATGCGTACTCAGCAAGACGGTTCGCTCGCCGCCGAGATGTCTAATCAGGTCCCGAATGGTAATTCGCTGGTTGGGATCGAGGCCCTCGGTCGGTTCGTCGAGGACCAGAATCGATGGCCTGTGAAGAATGGCCTGGGCGAGGCCCACCCTCTGGTGGTAACCCTTTGAAAGCTCATGGATTGGCCGGTAGAAGACTTCCTGGATGCCAGTCTCTTCGACGGTCAGGTCCATGTTGGACTTGCGTTCGGCGCCGTTCAGGCCGCGTAGCTCGGCAACGAAGGCGAGGTACTCTGCCACCAGCATGTCTTCATAGAGAGGATTGTTCTCTGGCAGGTACCCGATGGACCCTCGTGTGACGAGATCGCTCTCCTGAGTGTCTGTACCATTGATGGATATGGACCCCAGGTCAGGCGTGTAGAACGACGTCAGCATTCGCATGGTCGTCGTTTTGCCTGAGCCGTTTGGGCCAAGGAATCCAACGATCTCGCCGCGCTTTACATCGAACGAGAGGTTGTCGACTGCAACATGGGAGCCAAACCTCTTCGTAACACCCTTCACCTGTATCGTGGCGTCTGGATCCGAAGGCTGCTCGGCGGTTGAGACCTCTTCTATCTGGTCAGTCATTCGATGTTGCCCTGTAGCGATGCAGACTGGTCCGCTGTCTAGAGTCTGGCGATGGCTGGGCCTTTACAGGACCGCCATCGCCAGCCGATTCTCACAGAGTGCACAAGATTAGACGGTCACTTATTACCATCTTCTAATCATCGTACGGGGCGGGCAGTTTCATCGGATTCAATTCCGTGATCAGCGACTCCGTTGTGAGCACCATGCCGGCGACGCTCGCCGCGTTCTCCAGGACCGCCCGTGTGACCTTTGCCGGATCGACGATGCCCAACTCGAACATGCTGCCATACTGCTCGGTCTCAGCGTCGAAACCGTAGTCGCCCTCCTGTGCGGAAACACGGTGGAGAACCACCTCGCCGCTCAGGCCGGAGTTGGCCGAAATGACTTTGATGGGTTCCTCGGAGGCTCTAAGCACGAGGTTCACGCCGGACATCTCATCGCCTTCAGCCTCAATCTTGGCGGCGGCCTTCTGGACTGCTCTCAGAAGTGCTGTTCCGCCACCTGGAACAATTCCCTCTTCCATTGCGGCACGACTTGCAGACAACGCGTCTTCGAGCCTCTGCTTCTTTTCACGGAGTTCTATCTCGGTCGAAGCGCCGACCCTGAGGACGGATACCCCTCCGGAGAGCTTTGCCGCGCGCTCTTCGAGCTTCTCGCGATCATAATCTGATGTAGTGTCTTCAGCCTGCGAGTGAATCTGACTGATTCGGGCCTGAATCGCATCCTGTTCGCCGCCGCCGTTCACGAACGTGGTGTTGTCCTTGTCGGAGATCACACGACCGCACCTTCCGAGATCGGCTACTGTGACGGAGTCAAGCGACCTGCCCACGTCCTCGCTGATGACCTGGCATCCGAAGAGGATCGCCATGTCTTCGAGGATCGCCTTGCGCCTGTCTCCAAAGGCTGGGGCCTTGATTGCCAGGCAATTTAGCGTCCCCCGCAGTTTGTTGACCACCAGGGTCGCAAGCGCCTCACCGTCGACGTCTTCGGCGATCAGCACGATGTCCCTGGACACCTGTGACACCTGCTCCAGGACAGGAAGCAGCTCGCCCACTGCCGAAATCTTGGCGGAAGTTACCAGGATGTATGGGTTCTCGATCTCCGCGATCATCCTCTCCTGATTGGTGACGAGGTATGGCGAGAGATAGCCGCGATCGACCTGCATTCCCTCTACGAAGTCCACCTCGTAGCTGAGTCCCTTGGACTCCTCCACCGTCACGATGCCGTGCGGGCCAACCTTGTCGAGAACGTCGGCAATCAGCACGCCCATCTCCGTATCGTGGGCAGAGAGCACGGCGATCTGTTCGATCTGCTCTTTGCCTTCGACAGGCCGTGCCATCGCGCGAATCTCGTCTCTGGCGCCGTTGACCGCAAGCTCGATGCCACGCTTGAGCGCGAGTGGGTTCGCGCCGGCAGTCAGCACCCGGAAACCGTTCCTGATCATCGCCTGCGCAACTACGGTCGATGACGTAGTGCCGTCTCCGACATCGTCGTTTGTCTTGCTGGATGCCTCTTTGACGAGCTGGACGCCCATGTTGGGGAACGGCTCCACTAGCTCGATTTCCTTCGCGATAGTCACACCGTCGCTGCAGACTTGTGGAGGCCCGAATTCCTGATCCAGCACGACATTTCGTCCGGCCGGACCTAGCGTGACACCGACTGTTGCTGCCAACGTGTCGATGCCCGACATCAGCTGCTGCCGGGCGTCAGAATCAAACTGAAACTGTTTCGCCATCTATCCCTCACCTCTATTTGATTTACTCATGTGGCGGTCACTTCAGGACACTCGCTGCGCTCGAGAGCAACCTCAACGCCATGCGTTTCCGCCGATAGTATTTTAGCATTTTCGAGGTGTCGAATACACGGTAATCGTTCGACACGCGAGCGACGCGGCAACTATAATTCCGGAGTGTCGGAATTGGTAGACGAGCATGATTTAGGATCATGTGCCGAAAGGCGTGGGAGTTCGAGTCTCCCCTTCCCCACCACTTCACTTATTACGCGCCGATTCCCCGAGGACTTCTACTCTGTCCGCGCACGGGCGACCACGCGGCGCTGCCGTTTGCGGTCAACTGCGGAAAGAGACATCTTGCGTAGCCGCAGGTTCTGCGGAGTGACCTCCACGAGTTCGTCATCGGAGATGAACGCCAGCGCTTCCTCGAGGCTCATGGTCGTAGTGGCCTTCAGGCGCTTTGCAACGTCGGCCGTCGACGAGCGGATGTTGGTCAGCTTCTTTTCCTTGCAGACGTTGATGTCGATGTCTCCCTCGCGGCGCTGGGAGCCTACAATCATGCCGGAGTAGACCCTGGTGCCGGGGTCGATGAACGTATCGCCCCTACCTTGGGCGTTGAGCAGCCCATAGGTGACAGCTACTCCGCCCTCGGACGCCACGAGTGCGCCACCGCGCCGGGACTGGATTTCACCCTCCATCGGTTCATACGACGAGAAGACACTGCTCTTGACACCATCGCCACGGGTGGTGCGTAGAAAGAAGGCGTTGAATCCGATGAGCCCCCGGGTGGGAACCTTGTACTCCAGGTACACGTAACCGTCCTCACCGTACCGCATATCCCGAAGCTGGCCCAGGTGCGCCGACAGGTATTCCGTCAGCGTGCCCACATACTCTTCGCGGGTAGTGACGTTCAGGACTTCATAGGGTTCGTGCACCTTGCCTTCGATCACCTTGGTGATAGGCACAGGGCGGGAAACCTGGAATTCGAACTGTTCACGGCGCATGGTCTCAACCAGGATGGACAGGTGCAGCTCGCCGCGCCCCGCAACCACGAAAACGTCCGGGCTGTCCGTCGTCTCTACTCTCAGGCTGACATTCGTGCGCAGCTCCCTTGTCAACCGTTCGTGGAGATTGCGGGAAGTGCAGTAGTCCCCCTCCTTGCCCATGAAGGGGGAGGTATTGACACCGAACGTCATTCGCACTGTCGGCTCGTTAATGTCAATTGCGGGTAGAGCCATCGGGTCTTCGAGAGAAGCAATGGTGTCACCAATAGACATTCCCTCAGGACCGGAGATTGCCACAATGTTTCCGGCATGAGCCTCTTCGACCTCGACGCGTTCCATCCCCTGGAATACAAAGATGCGCTCGATGAGGTGGTGCGTGGGCTCGGCGCTACTGCTGAGCAGGGCCACTTCGTCCCGCTGTCTGAGTGTGCCGTTGGTGACGCGGCCGATGGCAATCTGTCCCAGGTAGTTGTCGTAGTCAAGTGCCGCAACAAGCATTTGCAGAGGGGCGTCAGGGTTTCCCTTTGGTGGCGGCACGGAATCCAGAATGGCCTCAAAGAGTGGTCCCATATTCGATGCGGGTTCACCCAAATCCAATGTGGCGTAACCGTCGCGGGCAGATGCGTATACAACAGGAAAATCAAGCTGCGCTGCATCCGTGGCCACGTCCAGGAACAGGTCCTGGACCATCTCTACTACCTCAGCCACCCTGGCATCGGGTCGGTCAATCTTATTTACAACCACCATTGGGTTTACGTTCTGCTGTAGTGCCTGGCGCAGTACGTAAGTGGTCTGCGGCATGGGGCCGTCGACGGCGTCTACAAGTAACAAACAGCCGTCTGCCATGTTCATGACGCGCTCCACCTCGCCACCAAAATCGGCGTGGCCCGGCGTATCGATGATGTTGATCCTTGTTCCCCGGTAGGAGACGGAGGCGTTCTTGGCCAGGATGGTGATGCCGCGCTCCCGCTCGAGGGGGTTGGTGTCCATGATCAGGGCTCCCACCTGTTGGTGAGCAGCGAATACCTGGCCCTGTTTCAACAGTTCGTCCACCAGGGTGGTCTTACCGTGGTCAACGTGGGCTACGATGGCCAAGTTGCGGATGTCGTTGTTCCAATAGTCGTTCAAATTCACTACCTCAGCCATCATCTTAGAGTATTCCGCGAACGGCAGGCCACGTGCCAGGTAGAATTGAACGCCCCATGAGGCTGATGAGGCCGCTACACTACGTCCCAGTCTGGCCCCGGATGAGATTCAGTCCAGACCTGGTCTCTCAGCATGTGGCCCTCTGGCCGCCTCTTGGCAGTCCTGACCAGTTGTCCATCTGCTGAATCGCAGTCAGTTGTAGTATTCTACGCACCGCCTCGAACTGAATGGCCAGTGGTCATCGCTCTTGATCGAAAGGACAGATTGTTGAGAATTGGTGTTGACGTCGGCGGAACCTTCACAGACCTGGTCGCGATGCGTGTGGGGGACTCGGCTCCAGCCGTGTTCAAGACCCCAACGACGCCTGACGACCCATCACTTGGCGTCGTCAACGGTATTGAGGGACTTGCAGCGGCAATGGAGGTTACGTCGGAAGACCTGCTTGGCGGCGCGGAGGTGCTGATTCACGGGACTACTGTGGCAACGAATACGTTGGTCGAGAGAAAGGGAGCCAGGGTAGGCCTGATCACGACGGAAGGGTTTCGCGACCTGCTTGAGATACGCGAAGGGCTGAAGGAGGACAGGTACAACCTGCGAATGGACCAGGTCGAACCGCTCGCTCCGAGGTACCTGAGGGTAGGAGTGCCCGAGCGTGTGGATTCCAGCGGGATGGTAAGGCGTGAGCTTGACGTAGAGGAGCTGAAACGCCAGGTCGAATATCTCCAGTCGGAGGGCGTAGACTCGGTCGCGATCTGCTTCCTCTTCTCGTTCCTGAACCCCGACCACGAAAGAGAGGCAGAGCGAATAGTCAGAGAGATGATGCCCGACGCCTACGTATCCTCGTCTCACGTCATCCTTCCCCAGATCAAGGAGTTCGACCGTCTTTCGACGACAACGCTGAACGCGTATGTCGGCCCGTCACTGGCCAGTTACCTCCGGCGGCTCGAGGGTCGAATAACTGAAGCCGGCGGGACTGTGCCCGTCTTCGTTATCCAGTCCAACGGTGGAATCGCGCCGGTATCGGACAGCTCTGAGCAGGCCGTGAGGTCGATACTCTCCGGCCCTGCGGGAGGGGCAGCCGGAGCAGCACACGTGGCCCGGCAGTTGGGAGAAGAGCGCGTTATTGCCCTCGACATGGGCGGCACGAGCACTGACATTACTCTGATAGAGGATGGCACGCCACATGTGACGGGCGAGAAATTCGAAGCGGGCTGGAAGATTGCCGTTCCCACAGTCGACATACACACCCTCGGTGCAGGCGGCGGGAGTATTGCCCGCGTCGATGAAGGCGGAGTGCTGCGTGTCGGTCCTACCAGCGCAGGCGCAGACCCGGGTCCCGCTTGCTATGGGAAGGGCGGAACTCAACCCACGGTAACGGACGCTGCCCTTGTTCTTGGGTTGCTCAACACCGACAAGTTCCTTGGAGGAGCCGTTCAGCTTGACGAAGAGCTGGCGATCGAGGCGATATGCAGCCAGGTCGCTGAACCCCTTGGACTGGACGTCGAGTCTGCCGCGGAGGGCATACTCAGGGTCGTGTCCAGCTCGATCGCGGAGGGAATCCGCCTGGCTTCTGTGAGTCGTGGCCTCGATCCCCGCGAGTTTGCCCTGATGGGATTTGGTGGCGCCGCAGGGCTTGTGACTACAAGGGTAGCGAGGGAGATCGGCATCAGCCGCGCCCTGATTCCGCCTGCCGGCCCGGTGCTCTCCGCGTTCGGAATGATGGCGTCAGACCTGAAGTACGATCTTGCTTTCTCCCATCCATCGAGCCTCAGTACTGTGGATCTCGATAGCCTGCGATCTGCATTCAACGACCTGGACCAGGCCGGCCGTAATCGGCTTCTTTCAGCCGGTGCCACTGATTCCGACATTACCGTGACCTTTTCGGCTGACATGCGCTACCTCGACCAGATTTACGAGGTGACGGTCGAGGTTCCAGACTTGAACTTACCCGATGAGGAGTTGCGGCTTCGCTGGGCGGAGAACATGCACATCCGGTTCGAGCGTCTCTACGCGTATCGTCAGCAGGAACAGGACATCAGGATCGTTACCCTGCGGGCAAGCGCGGTCGGGAGACTTCCGGCGGGCTCAGGTTTGGACTCAGACTCAACAGAAGCCACGGCAAACGAGCCGAGTTCTTCCCACCCGGCGACTCAAGGCCCATCAGTGATCAACACCGACTACAACACAGTGGTAGTTGGTGAGGGGTGCTCTGCGAGACTCGACTCGCGCGGCGTCATGCACATCGACGTCCAGATTGACACACAGGCTCCTGAAGATACGGCGGCAGACTCCGTCACCCTGTCCGTGGTTGGAAACCGGCTGGAGTCCATCGCGATCGAGATGATGGACGTGATGCTCCGCACGGCTCTCTCGCAGATCCTGAACGCGAGCAGGGACTTTTCGACGGCCATCCTCGACAGTCAAAGCAGAATGGTCGCGCAGGGGGAGGGCATCCCCGTACACATGAGCGCGCTCCCGGTTGCCGGGCGTGCCGTGTTGGACTACTTCGGAGACGACATTGCCCCCGGTGACGTGTTCCTCCTGAACGATCCGTACTTCGGAGGCTCACATCTGCCGGACCTGACCGTGATCAGGCCAGTGTTCGTCGACGGCGACCTTGTGTTCATGACCGTCAACAGGGCGCACCACACAGATGTCGGTGGAGGCACCCACGGGGGCTACAATCCGTCCGCGAGCGAGATCTTCCACGAAGGTCTGCGCATTCCGCCGCTCAGGATATATGACCGTGACGTCCCTCGTGACGACCTGCTGCAGATGATGGCGGCAAATGTCAGGACCCCGAAGAACTTTCTTGGCGACCTCAATGCCCAGATTGGATCGGTACTGACCGCCGAGCGCCGGATACGAGAACTTGTCGATCACTACGGTGTCGACAACCTCACTCGCATAGTGGACGGGATTTTGGAGGCGACGGAGGCGCAAGTGAGGAGCTTCATCTCCGAGTGGCCTGACGGCGTCTACTACGGCGAATCGCTCGTTGATGACGATGGATTCGACTCGGAACTCATCCCGATTAGGGCCGCGATCACCATCGCTGGCGACACGATGACCATTGATCTGAGCGAGTCCGCGTCCCAGGTTACTGGATTCATCAACAGCGCATACGCGAATACCAGGTCCCTAGCTCACGCCGCCATCATGTACGTGGCCCCGTATGACGTGCCCAAGAACGAGGGTTCCATGGGCCCCCTCGAGGTCATCGCGCCCAAGGGTCTGATAGTCAATGCCAACGCTCCCGCCCCTGTTTGCATGAGCACCAACCACTGTGCCGAGGAGATTGTCGAAGCGATCTTCAAGGCCCTCTCTCAGGCGGTCCCAGAGGCAGTGAACGCCGGCTTCTCCCGTCGTCTGAGGTACGCAATCACTGGGATCGATCCGAGGACCGGCGAGTCGTTCCTGTGGCACTTCTTCATGGCGAGGGGCGGAGGTGGAGCGTCGCAGGGACACGACGGCTGGAGCTGCGTAGGTGAGGTGAACGTTGCCGGCGGCATTCGCGCCAACAGCGTTGAGGTTACCGAGGAGCGCTTCCCCCTGTTCGTAGTGAACCACGAGCTCAGGCCCGGCTCCGCAGGTGAGGGCGAGTGGAGAGGTGGCCTGGGGGCCGTCTGCGAAATCGTCTACGAGGGTGAAGGGGACGCTTCGCTGAACACCGCAGGGGACGGCGCTGTTGTGCCTCCGTTCGGTGTTCTTGGCGGCGAACCAGGGCTTCCTCACAGGTACTCCATCGTCTCTAATGGGACGGAAACTGTTCTACCGACCAAGCAGACGGGCGTGGTTGTGAGGCCTGGCGACCGCATCGTCGCCCTGTCATCCGGCGGTGGGGGATATGGTGACCCCGCCCAGCGGTCTTCCGAGACCGCAGCCTGGGACGCGAAGAACGGCTACGTCTGATAGTTCCTGACTCGACCATCAGATTGACACACTGGGGAGCCGTTCATACAATCGCTCCGACTGTCGAGGAGGGAACAGTGGCGTATTTCGTCGACCCCAACTACCAGACCAAGGCCCGCAAGCCCGACGACTTCGACGAATTCTGGGCTGACGTGGTCTCTCAGGTTGAAAGGCTGGACCTTGAACCTGAAGTCGTGCTGGACCCCCTGCGGACTTCGGACGAGATAGAGGTCTTCCAGACCTATCACACAAGTATCGATGGCGTTCGCATCGCAGGATGGTACTGCCTGCCGAGGGATCGCGAAAGGCCACTGCCCGCGGTGCTTGTAGTACCCGGCTACCAGAGCGACCCCGGGATACCTAAGGAGTGGGCGAGGAGGGGCTACGCGGCCCTGGCGGTGGCGCCCAGGGGAAAGCTGCGGTCCAATTCCCAGTTCAATCCAGGCTATCCGGGACTGTTGACCTACGGCATCACGGACCGCAACATCTACTCCTACAGGGGATTCTACGTGGATGCCTGGAGGGCGGTGGACGTCCTGCTGTCGAGGGACGAGGTGGATAGCGCCAGCATTGGTGTCACAGGCAGCAGCCAGGGCGGCGGCCTGACCCTGTGCACTGCGGCTATGCGCAAGGAGGTAGTCGCCGCGGCTGCCGGGTGTCCATACCTCACGGGGTTCATGGACTCGATCGAGCTTACACACACCTACCCCTACGAGGAGATCAACGACTACCTGAGGCTGCACCCCGAGAGCAGAGAGCTGGTAGAAGAGACGGTAAGCTACTTCGACTGCATAAACTTTGCCGACCGGATAGACTGCCCAATCATCGTGAACATCGGTCTCCAGGACAACGTTTGCCCGCCTGAGACCGGATACGCTCTCTACCACCGAATAGCGAGTGAGGATAAGCGCCTGTACGCATACGACGGGCAAGGTCACAGTGCCGGAAGGTACGAGCACGACCCAATCATCGCGTCGTTCTTTGACCGCCACCTCAAAGGGGAGGCGTCACATGACTAAACTGACCGTTTCCAGGCCAGTAGACTTCAATGACTACTGGGCGGCTGTTTCTGAGGAGTTGGCCTCGACTCCAGCGAGTCCGGAGATCGAAGCGATTCCCATCAGGAAGACGGACTTTGCCACTCTGTACGGGGTGCGACTGAGCAGCATAGGCCCCTACAGGCTGTACGGCTATCTCAGCATTCCCAAGGGTCGGGGGCCTTTTCCCGCATTATACTGGACTCCGAAGTACGGCAGCGTGCTGGAGGTCATCCCTCAGGGCACGGAAAACGACGTTAGGAGCAGGTTCGTGACTTTCTCGCTCGCAGGGCGTGGGCAGCGGAACTCCGACCAGCCATTCGCTGCCATGTTTCCTGGCCTTCTCACAGTGAACATTGACTCGAAGGACAGCTACGTCTTCAGGGGGATTGTTGCCGACTCGATACGTGGTCTGGAATTCGTTAGCACTGTTCCCGAGGTAGACTCATCGCCGATCGTCGTCATCGGTAACGATGTCGCCTTGCAGGCAGTTGCTCTAGTCGGAAAAGCATCCCACGTGGTCAGTGCACCGGCGCTGTTCTTCGAGACTCTGGCATCGGCGACGCGAACCGAGTCGTACCCCCTGGAGGAGATCAACGACTACCTGCGCCTTCATCCATCCCGCAATGAACAGGTGGCCCAGACGCTGTCGTACTTCGACCTGCGGAGTTTTGCGCCACTGGTGAATGCCAACGCGCTGTTCATGGCCGGACCGGCAGGCTCCTCGCTTGGACCGGAGGCGCTGGGAGATCTCGCCTCGTCGATCCCCGGCGGCGCGGATATCTATGCCTCCCAGCAGTCCAGCTACAAGGACGGCCTGCACCAGGAACAGTGGATAGCGTCGAAACTGGGCTTCGACGGGCCAATAGTCCCGGCTCATTGGAGATAACACTCTTGGTAACGTCAGGTACTGAAACAGCGACCCTGAAGATCGACAACTGCGACTTCGTCCTGACCATGGACGACGATCGGCGCATCATGACCGGCGCTACGATAGTCATCACCGGGAACACGATAACCGCGGTCGGAAAGACCAGTGAACTTCACGTTATTCAGGCAGACGAGACCATCGATGGACGCCACTTCGTAGTGACCCCTGGTTTTATCAGCGGGCACATGCACATAAGCTACGCTCACGCCACCCGGGGAATCTTTCCCGATGACCTGGGGCCTGCCTATCTGCCGAACGTGTTCGCCCTCCAGGGGGTGATGACACCTGACGAAGAGCGACTGACTTCGCTTCTCGGAATCACTGAACTGCTGAAGTATGGTACTACCACCTTCGTCGATCCAGGGTCTACTAAGTACATTGAGTCATGCCTCGACGCGTACAAGCAGTCAGGATGCCGAATCGTGACTGGCACCCAGGTCACGGACAGGGAAAACCCGCTCAACGTGCCGGTCTACGAGACTGCAGAGGCCCTGGAGATCACCCGGGAGACGATTGGCAGGTTCGACGGCGAACTCGATGGGATGGTTAGCGCGTGGGCAATGCCGTTCTCGCCGGACTTCGCCTCGGCTGAACTTCTCGCAGGTACGGCGCAGATCGCCCGTGACCTGGGTACGCGATCGACGCTGCACCACAGCTATACGACCTCTTCACGCAGCGGCTGGCTCGACCGGACCGGCAGAACGCCGACAGCGTTCCTTGACCAGATCGGTATCCTGGATGAAGACATGCTCCTGGCTCACGCACTCGGCATAACCAGGGACGACGTGGGCATCATCGCAAGGTCGGGCGCTACAGTAGCGATGTGTCCGACGGCAGCGGCCAAGGGCGGCTCCGGGATGACAAGGACGGCTCTGCTCCCGGAACTGGTGGACGCAGGAGTGGCCGTCGGCCTTGGAACTGATGCTGCCAACAACTCGAACCTGGTTGAAACGATGAGGTCGATGTACCTGGCCGCGATCCTCTACAAGGACGGCAGGGAGGACGTGACCGTCATTCCCGCCGAGACTGCAGTTGAACTGGCCACGATTACGGGAGCAAAAGCGCTGGGTATGGACGACATGATCGGGTCGATCGAGGCGGGGAAGAGGGCAGACCTCGTCCTGTTCGATACGAGGCGGCCTGAATGGCGCACGCTGTTCAATCCCATCAACAATCTCGTCTATTCGGCCGATGGTCGTAGTGTCCACACGGTGATAGTGGACGGCCGACTCGTCGTCCGCGACCATGTGCCTACCTTCGTTGACGAATGGGAACTGATCCAGGAAGTCCAGGGCTTCGGCGCTGACATGATGAAGCGGGCAGGGGTCGATTTCGGCCCTCGCTGGCCGGTGGTGTGACTCCAGTGGTCTCAGGCGTCCTACTGCGCGGCAAGTGCGTCGCCGAGCGCAAACGTCCCTACGCAGCCGACTGCGAACCATCAATCACCTCAGAAAAGGCGTTCTCCGACCTGTGGGAGCGCTCGCTGGAGCTCAGGCCGCAGCTCACAGGGCGCGATGGGGAGACCTACGAGGTCCTCTTTCCAGGTGTACGGAACCAGGGAGCGGGCCCCGACTTCAAAGGCGCGGTATTGAGGCGCGAGGGAAGTACCATCGGCGGCGATGTTGAACTCCACCTCGACTCCAGCGGCTGGAGGGGTCATGGGCACCATAGGGACTCCAGGTATAGGGGAGTTGTCCTACAGGTAGTCCTGAAGGCTCGACCCGTCCGTGGCGGCGCTCCAGCCCCGCCGACGGCAGAGGCGAGATTTGAGCTGGACAGCGACACCCGTGTGGCCCCGATGCCTGCAGGAGAGTCGCCAGACCTCGAGGAGCTTGGACTCAGACGGTTCCTGGCCAAGAGCGCGGGGTTCAGGCTTGAGCTGGAATCGGAGTCGAACTCAGACCAGGTATTGTACGAGGCTCTCATGGACGCTATGGGCTACGCGCGCAACCGGAAGCCGTTTCGAGCTCTTGCCAGAGGTGTCCCGTATGCTACGTTCTCGAGCCTGTCTGCAGAGCCGGTCTCTACCGCGGAGTTCGCCGTCTTTTCGGGGTTAGCAGTGGGCGGAGGCCTGGTAACGGACTTGGACCAGCTTAAACAGGTTCAGGTGCGCAGGTTAGCTCGCCAAATGGGTGTCAGGAGCTGCTTAAGTCCCAGTTCCTGGAACCGGTTCCGGGTGAGGCCGACTAACGCTCCTTCCTCCCGATTGAGGGGAATTGCGCCCCTGATAGCGCGAAGCACCGGGGCAGGGCTCGTCAGCGCTCTCAAGGCCGTGTTCGAACGTGAGGGGGTGCGTGGCCTGATTCTTGAGGTGGAGAACCGGCCGTACATTGGCCGAGGTTTTGCGGTCACCGTGGTGGCAAACGTAGTGGTGCCTGCTCTCCACGCTTTCTCTCCTCCCCACAACGCAGGTGAGCAGCAGAGGATGGAAAAGGCGTTCAGCGAGATGCCTTCTCCCCCTCAAGACGCCGTAACCAGGGGCGTGAGCTCCGTCCTGGGGCTGGACGTCCGCCTAAAGACGGCTAGCCAGCACTTTGGGCTACATGCGCTGGCCAGATCGAAGTCGTGGCCTGGCTCAGGAGTGTCAGCCGCCTAGGTCGGCGATGATCTGCTCCGCCTCTGTAATATGCTGCCAGTCCCTGATCGGATTGGCCACTTCGAGCGCCTTCCTCAGGTCTTCGATGGCGTCTTCGCGCTGTTCCCTGTCGAGGTAGAGCCTCGCTCTTTCTATATACGCTCCTGGATGGTCTGGCTCCAATCTAATCGAGGTCTCGAAGTCCTCCAGTGCCAGCTCAGGGCGCTCATCCCCGTAGAAGGCCTTGCCCCTGCCATAGTATGCGCGACCAAAGTCGGGCAGCTTCCTGATGACCAGGTCGAACGCCGTGACCGCGTCGTCGAACTCCTGCACCTGAAGTAGCCTTACCGCACGCATGTACTCGAACAGCGCCGCAATCTGGGGAGTGGCTGTGGGGTCTACCTCCGGAGTCGGCGTGGGCGTCGGCTCTGGGGTCGCAGTCGGCTCCGGGGTGGGCGTCGGTTGGGGTGTGGGTGTTGGTTCTGGAGTGGGAGTCGGCTCAAGGGGTGGAGAACTGCAGCTGATCGCGAAGATGAACGCCACCAGGAGAAAGACGGTTAACCCGAGTTTTAGCATGAATCCAGCCTGTAGAAATTTGCGATATTGCGATAACAGAATAGCATAGCCCGTGTCTGAGGCCCGACATCCGTCGGGCCGCTTATTCTGTAGAACGCTCCACAGGCGCCAGGGTTGGGAGTTCCAATCGAGAGGGCGATGAAATACAGTAATCGGGCCCGGCAACCGGCCGGCAAAAGGAGGTAATGTGATCAGGTCTCTTGACGGGATATCCCCTAAAATTCACCCGACTGCCTTCGTGAGCGAGGCGGCCTATGTAATTGGCAACGTTGTCATAGGTGAGGGCTCCAGTGTTTGGCCCGGTTCCGTTGTTCGCGGCGACATGGGACGCATCACCATCGGAAAGTACACCTGTGTCCAGGACAACTCTGTAGTCCACTGCGACACCGATGCGACCATTGGCGACTACGTTGTGATCGGTCACAGGGTAGTTTGCCATGCCAGGAACGTTGGTTCACGAACGCTCCTGGGCAACGGGTCAGTCGTTAACGATGGCGTTTCGATCGGAGACGAGTGCGTCATTGCTTCGGGTGCTGTGGTTCTTGACGATATGCAGGTGCCGGAGAGGTCAATTGTCGTGGGAGTCCCCGGACGAGTCAGGGGAGAAGTGCAGGACAGACACCTGGAGCTTGGAGACTACTTCAGCGGCGTTTACGTCCTGAAGACGCAGCGATACCTTAGAAACGGCGGCCTCGGCTCCTGATTAGGCGCTGCGACCTGAAACGTCTCACATCTTATCTGGCGCGGTCACACCCATGAGGTCGAGGCACTTCGCTAGGGCCACCCTGGCAGCCTGGCATAGACGGAGACGGGCCCGTGTGAGCTCCTCTTCTCCCTCTACGGTCGAGATGACCCGGCACTGCTGGTAGAACCAGTGGAACACCGTGGCCAGTTCCTGTGCGAAGTGGGGCAGGTGGTGGACGGCAAGGCTGTTAGCCATCAACTCGACCAGCTCCGGGAGCTGCACGATCTTACGGATGAGGTCGAGCTCTGCGTCGTCGGTCAGAAGCGACAGATCGCCGCCGTCGAGGTCTATGCCCCGTTCCTGAGCGTTGGCGATGATCCCAGCGATGCGGGCGTGAGCATACTGGACGTAGTAGACCGGGTTGTCCGACGACTGTCGGGTAGCCAGCTCGAGGTCGAACTCCATCTGCGTCTCGGCGGCCCTCGACAGGAAGAAGAACCTGCACGCATCGGCGCCGACCTGGTCCACGAGGTCGTCGACCGTGATGATGTCCCCGGATCGCTTGGACAGCCGGACCAGCTCTTCGCCCTGCTTGAAGGTGACCATCTGGTAGATCATCAGGGTGAGGCGGTCGGGGTCGACGTCCATCGCCGAAACGGCAGCCTTCATCCTGGTGACGTGTCCCTGGTGGTCTGCCCCCCAGATATTGATGACCCGGTCGAACTTGCGCCCGACGAACTTGTCGTAGTGGTACGCGACGTCTGAAGCGAAGTACGTGGGGTCTCCGTTCGACCGTATCAGGACAGCATCCTTCTCCTGGCCCAGCTTGGTTGCGGCGAACCATTCGGCGCCGTCTGCCGAGGTCCTGTATCCGCGCTGCCCGATCAGGTCCATGACCCGTTCGTAGTCGCCCCGCGTGTACAGGTCCCGCTCCCTGAACCAGTTGTCGTATGACACGCCGATTCTTTGAAGGGACTCTCGTATCGAGGCGACCATCGCTTCCAGACCAACCTCTCCTATTGCCGCTATGGCGCCATCCCTGCTCATACCCAGGTATTCGTCGTCGTGGTCTGACCTGATCTGCTGCGCAAGGTCCACCATGTACTCGCCCTGGTAGCCCTCTTCCGGCATCACGGCATCTCTGTCCCACGCCTGGAGGTAGCGAACGTATGCCGTCTCGTAGAACAGCTCCATCTGGCGGCCTGCATCGTTGACGTAGTATTCGCGCTGCACGTCGTAGCCAGCGGCAGCCAGCACGTTCGCGAGTGCGCTGCCCAGCACGGCGCCCCTTGCGTGTCCGACGTGGACCGGGCCAGTTGGATTAACGCTAACGAACTCGACCTGGACCTTGACGTCCCTTGTGCTGGCAGAGTCGCCATAACTGGAGCCGGACTCGATTACGACGTCTACCTGCGACCTCAGCCATTCTTCGTTGAAGCTGAAATTCACGAATCCAGGGCCTGCAAGCCATGCGCTCCCCACGAGGGGGGAGTTGGGCAGGGAGTCGACGATTGCCTGCCCAATCGCCCGCGGGTTCATCCTCATCGGGCGAGCGAGCTTCATGGCCAGACTGCAGGAGAAATCGCCGTTCTCCGCCTTTTGCGGTCGCTCTATAGACAGGTCCTGAACGTCTACTTCAGGGAGTGTCCCTGAGCTGATGGCAGCGTCGAGTGCGCTACTGATAAGCTGCGCCACCTCTGAGCGTAGAGAAGTAGTCATGAATTAGAAGCCAATCTGATTCAGTGTTGTTGAGCAGTTCGTCAGGCAGACACGTGAATCGAAGGACCACCGTTCTGGCCTGATTCACCAATCGATCCGATCACCGCGTGCGTCTGAACACCGTGGTGTTCCAGGGCGTCGATGAGCGCGACCGTGGAAGAGACAGGGACTGAGATGAGCAGCCCGCCGGATGTCTGTGCATCGGCCAGAAGCAGCTTCTGAATATCAGTAACTGATTCGTCCCATGTTACGTCAGGCTCGAGCGATTGGAGGTTCCGGTGAGTTCCACCCGGGGCAACGCCCTCTTCCGCCAGAGCCTGGGCTCCGGGGATGAAGGAGATTGCGCCGAGCTCGACAGTAGCAGAAACGCCACTGGCACGCGTCATTCCGCGCAGGTGACCCAGCAGACCGAACCCAGTCACGTCGACGCAGCCGTTTACTCCGACCGAAGTCATGGCGTGGGCAGCATCCCGGTTGAGGGTGCTCATAATCTCGACTGCGGACGCTATCACGTCCTCTCCAGCCACACCCTGCTTGCCTGCCGTGGTTATGATTCCGGTGCCGATCGGCTTGGTGAGAACAAGCTTGTCGCCGGGCCGAGCCCCTGCGTTCGTGACCTCGTCACCAGGCTTCACAACTCCAGTTACGGATAGGCCGTATTTGGGCTCTTCATCGTCGACGGTGTGCCCGCCGACTATCAGCACGCCGGCCTCCTGTGCCTTGTGCGCGCCGCCGATGAGAATCGACCCAAGTATGTCCTTGGGCAGGGCAACAGGGAATCCAACTATGTTCAATGCGATGAGGGGCTCGCCGCCCATAGCGTAGACGTCACTGAGCGCATTGGCGACTGCAATCTGGCCGAATGCGTACGGGTCGTCCACTATCGGCGGGAAGAAGTCCACTGTCTGGATGAGGGCGGTGTCGTCGCTCATCCGATACACAGCGGCATCGTCGCCGGTGTTCACTCCGACGAGCAGGTTCTCGTCCGAGACGGGTGGGAGCTGACTCAGGATTTGGCCCAGATCCTCTGGGCTGAATTTAGAGGCTCAACCCGCACAGCTGGCAAGGCTCGTCAATCTGATCTGTTCGCTGGTGTCGACCACGTGAATTCCTCCCGAATTAAACGTGCTGGAGAAGCCACGTAAGTATAGCATAGCCTCTGTTTATGCCCGGCTGCGAAAGGTCTTATGAAACGCCGTAGCCGGCCTCAGCGTAGGCGGTCAGCTCCCTGTTTCCGGGTAGATACCTCGCGCGGCCCTTGGGACGCTGCATTACACCGTTCTCGACAAGTATCTCACCGCGCTGCATCGTCAGCACCGGCTTGCCCGTTATCTGCTTGCCTTCGAACATCGTGAAGTCGGCGTTGCAGTGCTGGGACTCAGCGCTGAGAGTGTGTTCCACGGTCGGGTCGAATAGCACGATGTCGGCGTCTGCGCCCGGATCAAGGGACCCTTTCTGCGGGTACAGTCCGAAGATCTTGGCCGGATTCTCGCACATGACCTGCACCAGACGCGGGAGGGTAATCCTGCCCGCGTTTACTCCCTCCTGGTAGACGACACACAGCATCTGCTCGACCCAGTTCCCGCCGAAGGTGGCGTCGAAGATGGAACCCTCTGCGTCAGGGTCGGCCTCCGTGTCGTACGAACCCTTCTGCGACTTCATGAAGCCGCAAAAGTCGCTCGCTATGGTGTCGATGAGGTGTGAGTCCAACCCACGCCACATTGCCTCGTTGTCTTCCCGTTCCCTGAGGGGAGGGCCAATCTTGGCAAGTGATCCGTGGTCGAGCATGGCCTGGTTCGTGAGGTCGAGATACTGGGGACACGTCTCACCGAAGAGGTGCATCTCCTCTCCTCGGAACTCTTCCAGGACGCTCAGGATCTCGCGGGCTGACAGGTGGACGATGTACAGGGGACAGCCGGTTACCTTGGCGTAGGTCGCCGCGCGGTTTGCGGCCTCGATCTCAAGTATCCTGGGCTGTGAAGGCGCGTAGTGTTCCCGACCAACGTGCCCGGCATCGATCGACCGTTCAACGAGGTGGTCGATGCAGTAGCCGTTCTCCGCGTGGACCATGGCGATCCCGCCGTCTGCTGCGGCCATCTCCATCGCACTGAGCATCCGGTCATCGGGCATCATCATGCCGCGCCTGGGGTAGGTCATGTACATCTTGAACGAGATGACGCCCATATCCATGAGCTGCGGCACCTGGTCTTCAACGTCGTCGTCTCCAAGCAGGATCGCGTGGATGGCGTAGTCGAGGTAGGAATCGGCCGCTGCCTCGTCCATGAACTCGTCAATCATGTCGACGACGGTGCCCTCGATGCCCTGTCGACGCATGTTCTGAATGAATGGAACGACCGTCGTCACGCCCCCGTGCGCTGCGCTCAGGGAGAATGTCTCGATGCGATCGGCGTTCACCGGGTGGTTGTGCGCGTCGACAATCCCGGGGAGTACGAATTGCCCCGAGGCGTCGATGATTCTCCCTATATCGGGATCGGAATAGCTTCCGTCGTTTTCGACGACTTTGCCGTCGGCGACGACAATGTCCTCGCGCGTGATGCCACTTCCACGGACGACGAGGCCGCCCCGGATCATGTAGTCAGCTCCTCTGCCTGCCATGGGTCACATCCTCCCTATTGGTCTCGCTCGCTATCATATCTGCGCAGATTGGGGTGTCAAGCCGGCTGCGTTTGCCCCTCTTTATGACGACATATAGAATACGCGCTGCGAAAGTTCTGACTTCATCCACATTCCGCGTTAGGGAGGAGAATCGTGGTAGGTGCGAAGGTCACAGTAGGCAATATCGAGATTGTGTCGGTATCAGACGGGCAGGGCGACATGGTGCCCACGGACGTCTTCCCGGCGAGCGAGATGGAAATCTGGAGGTCCGAGTACAGTGACCTCCTGGACGATGCGGGCCTGACTCATCCAAGGTTCGGGTCGTTCGCATTCAACTCGGGCGGCAAGCTGATGCTGGTTGACACGGGCCTCGGAGGCCCGGACGGCACACTGCTAACCCAGCTCAGCGAGAGCGGTGTGGACAGGGATGTGGTCGACCTCGTTGTCCTGACCCACATACATCCTGATCATGTGGGATGGAATATGTCGGACGGCAGTCCTACGTTCCCCAATGCCAGGTACCTGGTCACACGCGTCGACTGGGACCACTGGACGCAGCCTGAAATGCGTGAGCAGGCGCCGCACGTGGATGCGCAGATGATTCCACTGGAAGGCCTGAATGTTCTCGACCTGATCTACGGCGAGTACAACGTGACAGACGAGGTCAAGACACTGCCGACGCCCGGCCACACACCTGGTCACATATCACTCGTAATCACGTCCGCTGGTGAGAGCGCGTTCATACTCGGGGACGTGGCGCACAGTCCTGCCCAGGCGCAGTACACGGACTGGAGTCCTGGATTCGATACCGACCCCGACCTCGCCCGGGAGACTCGGCACTCCGTCCTGGACAGGCTTGAGAGCGACGGCACGCTGGTCGCCTCGGGACACTTCCCGGAGCCTGGATACGGGAGATTTGTCAGATCTGGAGACAGGCGCGTCTGGCAGCCGGTGTGATCTGACGTGAGTTGTCAGGTGCTTGCGGATGACGCTCGACGGTTCGTCGCCAGCGCGAGGGTAGGACGGCTGGCGACCTCATCTCCTGAAGGCCTGCCACACGTAATTCCAGTCTGCTTCGAGTTGCTGGGCGATTCCATATACATAGGTCTGGACGGCAAACCCAAGACCGTGGACGTTCTGAAGCTTCGACGAGTTCGGAACATCGTCTGCAACCCGCGGGCGGCATTCATCGTCGACCGATATTCGGATAACTGGAGCCGACTGGGCTACGTCCTCATTAGTGCGGATGCCAGCCTGGTCAATGACTGTCACGAGAGGGCGAACGCAATTGATGCCTTGAGGCGCAAGTATGATCAGTACCGCACTCTGCTATCTGATGAGGCCTCTGTAATCAGGCTCAGACCCATACGAGTCACATCCTGGGGTGATATGACTCCTTGGAAGAAGGTTGGTGACTCGGACATTGCCGGACTGGTTCAGCCAGGATCCGATCGTTGAAACTCGAACGCCACATGATGGAACGGCGCTCGCACAAACTGGCCGCCTTCCAGAAGCTCGTATTGCTCTGTGTCTTCATGTCGACCATTGCAGCCGGTCTCGCCTGTGGGGGCTCTGAAGGTGGTATCCCCGAAAACACCGACCTGAGGCGCGGCGTTGAACTGCAGGAGGACGGTCACATAGAGCAGGCGTATGGAGCGTACAATGCGGCGATCGAAGCCGATCCCAGGAATGCCGAGGCGTACGCCAGGCGCGCTTACGTCTACATCGTGATGGACGACCTTACAAGCGCTGCGGCAGACCTACGCCTAGCGGAAAAACTCGAACCAGACCTCCCGCTGACATCGCTGCATCGAGGGATGATCTACGACGAGATCGATAATCACGATGAGGCGATTCTCGAATACACACGTGCCATCGAACTCGAGCCGACCTTGTCAGACGCCCACATCAGCCGTGCCAGCGTGTACCTGGAGATCGGGGACGCGGAGTCCGCGCTGGATGACCTCAGTGCGGCGGGAAGGCTGGAGCCGGAGAATGCAGAGCTGTTCCTCGTTCGAGGTCAGGTGTATCTGATGACGGGAGATCTTGGACGGGCGGAATCAGACCTGCTCCAGGTGATTGAGCTTACTGACGAGCCGGGGTTGATATCGACTGCGAGGCAGATACTGGCCGCGTTGCCCTGAGCGCCCAGCCCGGGTCTTGAGTCAGGTAACAGACGGGATACGCACTGTCCGTAATCACTGTATCCTGACTCCCGAAATATGCTGTCGCCAAGTCAAGGAAGTTCCACATCGGAAGCTGGGTCGCCGCTACGGAGGGTGGCCTGGCTCCTGGCGATGTGCCTGACTTTACTCCTGGCACTGTCCACGTTTTCGAGCTACGTAGCCGCGCTTCCCTTTATCAAGTCTGAATGGGGGATTAGCAACACGACTGCAGGCCTTGTCTTCTCCTGCTACCTGGCTGGCTATGCGATTGCCGCGCTACTGGTACTTCCTCTGACGGACAGGCTTCCCACACGGTGGGTATTTCTTACCTCGGCTTTCGTTTCCGTGGTGGGAAACATGCTCTTCCCCCTGGTCGCCTACGACGTGGTTATGGCCTGCGTATTGAGGTTGGCCGCAGGAGTGGGGCTGGTGGGGATCTACATGCCCGGGCTCCGGATAATCTCGGCCACGTTTTCTGCCGAGAACAGGGGAGCCGCAATGGGGCTGTACGTTACGGCATTCTACAGCGCCAACGCAGTTTCGCTCGCTCTGACAGGAGTCCTGATGAACAGCATGGACTGGCGCGACGCCTATCTGGTGCTGTCAGCGCTAGCTGCGCTCAGTGTGCCGCTGGCACTGGCCCTAGTTCGTGACAGGACCGCTCCACAGTCGTCACAGAGCTCCGGGAGGCTGCGACTCGACGTGCTCCGAAACCGCATCACAACTGCATACATAATCGGCTACTCGCTCCACGCGATGGAACTGTATGCAGTGCGCGTGTGGCTTCCCGCACTGCTTGCAGCGATCCTGGTTGGAAGGGGAGGCGACGTATCCACGGCTGCCATTACAGCCGCGACGATCGGTGGCATCGCCCTCGCCGCTGGGGGACTTGGTCCTGTAGCAGGAGGCGCCATCTCAGACAGGCTGGGCCGAGTCAAGAGTGCCGCGGGGATCTTCGCTTTGAGCGGCCTGCTCTGCCTTGCCATAGGGTGGATGTACGCTGCCCCCTGGCCCCTGGTTGTTGCGGTTTCGTGTTTTCTGGGATGGGCAATCTCGGCGGACTCGTCAATTTACACAACGGCCATAACGGAGTCAGCCCCTGCCGGCCTGCTCGGCTCGACCATGGCGGTACAGGCGTTTCTGGGGTTTATGGGGGGCGTTGTTGGCCCCATATTCATAGGGGCCGTTCTTGACCTCGTGCCTGACGATATGCAGTGGCAGGTCGGGTTTACTGCTGTTGCTTTACTCTCGATTCCGGCCGTGGTTACGCTGTACGGAGTGCGTCACCAGACTAGGGCCGTTTCATCATGAGAGGATATCTGTGAAACCAGGGAATATCCGGCCGTATAGGGCAGTCCTGTTCGATTTCGATGACACGCTCATCGATACAAGGGAAGCACTCACCAGGGTGAGCGAGCACTGGTACGCTACCCGGCCCCGGGAGAACCGACCTCCAACAGAAGAGGAGTTCATAGCCGGACTTCAGGTAACTAACTCCGAGCAGTTGAGCCTGCGAGACTTCTACGTCAGGATGCTGGAGATCTGGCCGGGATGTTTCCCGAGTGTAGAGGCAGCACTCGAAGCCCATAGTGTTGCGGTGCCAGACTGCGTCTCTGTCGACAGGGGAACTGAAGTCATGCTGCGCGACCTGAAGGTCGCTGGAGTTCCAGTGGGCGTTGTCACAAATGGGCCCACCGAAATGCAGTGGGCTAAGGTCCGGAACGCAGGTGTGGCAGACCTGGTTAGAGCAGTGGTCGTATCGGAGGAGTTTGGCGCGAACAAACCGGACCCAGCAATATTCCATCACGCCTTGAGCCTCATCGGAGCCAGCCCTGCGGAGACCCTGTTTGTTGGAGACAACACAGTGGCGGACATCGGCGGCGCCAGTGGGATAGGGATGCGGACTGCATGGATGAGCCATGGACGATCATGGGTCATCGACTCATACAGCCCGGACCACGTTGTGGATGACGTGTGGGACGTCCGGCCGTTACTTGGGATCTAGGTGATACGCCGACGCCAGTCGGCCATGATTTCGGGATCATTCGGGAATGGCAGAGGCGGTAGGTCGTCGGCAGCAAACATCTGGACTGCCTGGGCCTCGTCACCGGCGCTTGGACTGCCGCCAACTATGCTGGCTGCGAATGCTACCAGTACTACCGAAGCTCCCTCACGAGAGTAGACGCCGAGAAGTCCATCGAGGGAGACTTCTACGTTTGTCTCCTCACGGACCTCACGCACCGCCGCATCTTCAACCACCTCACCACGGTCGACGTATCCAGAGGGGAAACTCCAGCGACCCATCATCGGCTCGATGTCCCGTTTCACCATCAGTATCCGTGATTCCTGGGACGCGACCACGACCACAGCAAGCTTGGGGTCGAGAAATACGACCGCTCCGCACGAACCGCACTTTGGCCTGAGCGCTCCTGCGACGCGCTCCTCGCCTAGAATCTCACCGCAGCGGTGGCAGTATGTGTTGTCTGACGGCATATGAGAGTTCGACCTGTGACACCTCTATCGGACTGAATTATACCCCAGACACATCGTTTGACCATGAAATAGCCCAAACCTATAATGGCGCTGCCTCGGTGTGGCCGAAGGTTCCAAGTTAGTTTCGAAAAGGGGTGTCCAATTGGCGTCCATGCGTGAGAACAGAGTCAAGGCAAAGTTGAACAGTGGTGAAGTGTCCGTCGTACTGTCTGGGCACATGACGCCGGATATTGTGGACTCTCTCGGACCGCTTGGTTTCGACGGTGTCTGGATAGAGACTGAGCACGGGCCAGTCGACTACAAGGACATCCCGGACCTCACCAGGGCGGCGGACCTCTGGGGAATGACTTCGGTGGTAAGAGTAAACCAGAACGTCCCGGGCGTGATCTACCGGACCCTCGACGTTGGGGCCCAGGGCATCGTAGTCCCGCACGTGAACACCAAGTCCGAGGCTGAGGCGGTCGTAAGTGCGGGTAAGTTCGCCCCGATCGGCGAGCGAGGCATGTTCGGAAGTCGTCAGAGCTACGGCGTTGACAACTACTTTGCCGAGGCCAACGATCAAAGTCTGCTGGTTGTCCTGATCGAGGACATAGTGGCCGTGAACAACCTGGACGAGATCCTTACGGTCGATAACATCGACGTATTCTTCGTCGCCCCGAGCGACCTTGCGCAGTCCATGGGTCTGATAGGCCAGCTCAGCCACCCTGAAGTAACAGGCACCATTGCAGGGGCAATCGAGAAGATCGCCTCGGCAGGACGCAATCCTGGCTCGCTGGCTTCGGACGACAATGTCGAGGCCTACGTCGAAATGGGTGTCAAGTTCATGATGACTGGCTGGCAGCCATGGGTCGCCTCAGGCGGACGGGCATTCCAGGCCAAGGTGGCCAACGCGCTTTCGTAGTCGACCGGCACCTGTGGGAGGTAGGGTGGTGGACAACGTGGCCGACCTGCTAGCGTCGCGGCTGACGGAGGAGTTGGTTCGTGCCTTGCGCGCCGTCGGCACAGCGGCCGAAGCCGCCAGTGTCGCGCCTTTCCTGGTCGGGGGATCGGTGCGCGGTGCCCTGGTGGACGACCAGGGCACCTTCGACCTCGACATCGCACTCGTCGGCGCCGACGATGCGACTTTCGCTCGTATCGCTGAGCTGACCGGAGGGCGGCTCTCCAGGCGTTCCCAGTTCGGAACAGCCAAGCTTCAGCTTGATTCGCTCGAAATCGATCTCGCGATGGCGAGGGCAGAGGACTATCCCAAGCCGGGCAGTCTGCCTGTCGTCCGCTCTGGAACTCTTGAGGAAGATCTTTCCAGGCGCGATTTTTCGGTGAATGCGATGGCCGTGTCGCTGTGCTCAGAAACTTGGGGAGACCTCGTAGACCTGCACGAGGGACTCGCCGACCTGAAGCAAGGACGTCTCAGGGTCCTGCAGGAAAATAGCTTTCGCGATGATCCCACCCGTATCGTGAGGGCAGCCCGATATGCTTCCAGGCTCGACCTATCTCCGACGGCAGGCACGCTAGAATCTCTCTTGCAGTCTGTCGGTTTCCTAGACAGTGTTTCGCCAGCCAGAATACGAAACGAACTGGACCGCGTCTTCCTGGAACGAGACCCTTCAGGAGCAATGAATCTCCTGTCGGACTGGAACGTGCTGTGGAGCATACATCCCTGCCTAGAATTCCATGCCGATCCCTGGGATGGATTCGCCACCGAGGCGGGAGCGCTACCGCCTCAAGCCCGGACCTCGCTTGGATATGCGATCCTCGCCTGCGGCATTACCGAGGCAGACGTCAACGGGTTAATCGCCAGGCTAATTCCGCGAGCTTCCGAGCGCAGGTCGATCGAGGACTCGGCCACGCTTGGCCGCATGTCGGCCACTGAACTCGTGAGCTTCTCTAACAGCAGTCTTGCCAGAGTTCTCGATCCCCTGGCTGAGTCAGCCGTATTGGGCGTTGGTATGGCCAAGGGCGGCAAACTCGGTTGCAGGATCTCCCAGTACGTGCGCTCACACAGGGGCCTCAGGCCTTACCTGACTGGTGATTCCCTCATAGAAATGGGTGTGCCAAGAGGACCGAGTGTCGGCAGCATCCTCAAGCGATTGAGAAACGCATGGCTGGACGGCGAGATCTCAACCGCCAGTGAGGAGTGGGCCCTTGCTAAAGAGCTGGCAGTCGAAGTCGCCGAAAGTTAACCGAGCGCGACTCCGGAGCCCAGCCCAGGTTCCGTCATACTGGACGGGTCCAGGATCTCGTCCAACTCCTCCGAGGAGAAGTCGGTCCTGACCAGCGCGACCTCCTTGACGGTCTGCCCGCTCGCCTGAGCCTCCTTGGCGATGTCAGCAGCGGTGTCGTACCCGATGTGAGGCACGAGTGTGGTGACAATAGCCAGTCCGCGATCCACCATGTCAGGGCCAGCGGAGGTCGCCTCGAGTCCGCTGACGCACTGCCGAGCAAGGTTGCGTGATGACGCCGCCAGCAGGTCTATCGACTGGAGCAGGTTGTACGCCGCAACAGGCATCATGACGTTGATCTCGAAGTTGCCCGACTGGCCGGCTACTGCGACAGCAGCGTCGTTCCCAATCACGTGAGCCGCGACCTGGCATACGGACTCGGGGATCACTGGATTGACCTTGCCGGGCATTATCGAGCTACCCGGCTGGACCTCCGGCAACATGATCTCACCCAGGCCGGCGCGTGGGCCTGATCCCAGCCACCTGATGTCATTGCTGATCTTCATCAAGCTAACGGCAACGGTCTTCAGCGCCCCGCTGGCAGCGACGATGTTGTCGAGCGTGCTCTGCGCCTGGAAGTGGTTGGACGTCTCACGAACTGGGATTCCCAGCATGTCTGTCAGCCGCTCGCAGACCCTAGCAGCGAACTCAGGATGCACGTTCACGCCAGTGCCGACAGCCGTCCCACCGAGCGCCACCTCGGAGAGCTCGTCCTCAGCTCCCCGAAGCCGGGATATTCCGCGTTCTACTTGGCCAGCATGGCCAACGAACTCCTGTCCAAGCCGGACAGGTGTGGCGTCCTGGAGGTGCGTCCTGCCGGTCTTCAGAATCGGCATGAACTCCTCGCCCTTCTTTTCAAGTTCAGCCTGTAGTTCCTGAAGGGCAGGGATCAGTTCGTTGTGGATGGCTTTAAGTGCAGCTATGTGAATAGCAGTTGGGATTACGTCATTTGACGATTGTCCCATGTTCACGTGGTCATTCGGGTGCACTGGGTCCCGGGCCCCCTTCACGCCGCCAAGGTTTTCTATCGCGCGGTTCGAGATGACCTCGTTGGCGTTCATGTTAGTGGAAGTCCCCGATCCGGTCTGGAAGATGTCGACGACGAACTGGTCGTCGAACCCGCCCTGGGCGACTTCCTGTGCCGCTGTTGCGATGGCATCTGCTGTGTTGGCATCCAGCAAGTCGAGTTCGTGGTTGACTTGACTGGCAGCCAGCTTGATAGAGGCAATGGCCTCAATGAAGGACCGGTTGAACCGAAGATCGCTGATGGGAAAGTTCAATACGGCCCGCATCGTATTGGCGCCGTAATAGGCATCGACGGGAACACTGAACTCTCCCATCGAGTCTCTCTCCGATCTGAACTGCTGCGATTCTGACACTGTCAACTCCTCAACTGTTTGGCTTATCGTTGTTGTTTTCGTTTCGTTTTGCTGGTCAAAGTCACAGATAACGCTTGAGGAAGTCGGCCGACACCTCTGCGGCCTCAGCGTGGAAACCTCGCATTGAGTGGTCGGCTCCCACAACTTCATGGAATTGAACGGGACCTCTGCACTCGTCGAGGATGCGCTGAATCTCAAGCGATGGAGCGACGCGATCGTCGGAACCCGCCACCACCAGGCGAGGCCGTTTGTCCCGGTTGAATCTCCTGTTCCGGAGGGCGCCAAGCGTCGGCGCGATTAGCACAATTGCGGAGGCACGCTTCAGGTGACGGAGCCCATCCAGGATTATCGTTGCACCGGTCGAGTAGCCCACCAGCGCGACTCGGCCTCCGTGGACGGCGGGCCAATGCCGTATCACGTTAAGGGCCGACTTGATGTCGTTGTGTTCCTCTTTGCCACTGGTGAACTCGCCCTCGCTGTCCCCAACGCCCCGAAAGTTGAACCTGAGGGCAGCCATCCCTTCGCGGACCGCCGATTGGCACACCGCTGCCACTACGGGATCGTTCATGTTTCCTCCCAGCATCGGGTGAGAGTGGCACGCAACTACAGCGGGAATCCCTTTCGCTCCGGGGTCCTGCGGTGTTCCGATTATCCCCTCGAGTTCGAGCTTCTTGCTGTAGAAACCTATGGCAGACTGTCTCATGGCTACCGTTTCAGCCAGGTTGTGAAGAAGCGTGACGCAATGTCTCCCACCTCGGATTCTGACCCCCTGAAGAAGTGGTCCGCGCCCTTGATGACCTCGGCTTCGCACGGGTCGGCGTAGCGCCTGGTAAGAAACCTGAACTGGTCGATCGGGAAGTTGTGGTCGTGGTCCCCCAGGACGAAGAGCTTGGGCTGAAGGATCTCGAGGCCGCTGAAGGCCCGCACCTGCGCTGCTGGACAGGCTATCGTCGCGACTGCCTGGATGGTTGGAGAACTCATGGCGGCCTGTAGGGCGACCGCGGCTCCAAAACTGTAACCGGCCAGGCCAATTCGGCTAGCGTCGACACCTTCGGCTAGTGACAGCTCTTCCAGAGCGGCTTCGGCGTCGTCGGTTTCACCCGAACCCCAGTCGAATGCGCCCTCGCTCTCTCCGACACCACGGAAGTTGAACCTGAGCACCGCGAAACCATTGGCTGTCAGGCGGTCTGCAACTCCGATGACCACGTTAGAGTACATGTTGCCACTCTGCCGCGGATGGGGGTGGCAGATCACCACGCCGGGGACCGGGTCTGAGTGACCGCTGGGACGTTCGAGCAGGGCTTCCAGTTGAAGGTCGCCGCTGGATATGGTCAGTGGTTCTGCAATCGTCGTCAAAGCAGGATCATGTTAAGGTCACGATGTAGCGTTTGACAAGGCAGGTTGCTAGAATGGGCCGAGCGTCTCGGGGCTACCGTACGTCACCTTTCAGCCGGAGGAATTTGAGAATGCGTGTTGTCGACCTGCGGAGTGATACGGTCACCATGCCGTCGCCCGAAATGAGACAGGCTATGTACGAAGCTGAGCTGGGTGACGATGTCTACGGAGAGGACCCTACCTTGAACCGGCTGGAGGCCATGGCGGCTGAAAGGTTCGGCAAAGAGGCCGCAGTTTTCGTAGCCAGCGGCACCATGGGCAACCTTGTTTCCGTGCTGGCCCACGCTCAACGGGGCGATGAGATCATTCTCGGCAACCAGGCCCATATCTTCCGCAGCGAGGCGGGAGGTTCGTCGGTTTTGGGTGGCATCTCGTTCCACACGATCCCCAATGATGAGCGCGGGATGCTGGACCCAGATGACGTGCGCGCAGCCATTCGACCAAATGACCCTCACATGCCACGCACCGCATTGGTGTGCCTCGAGAACACCCAGAACGCCTGTGGTGGGGCGACCCTGACACAGGACGACATGCACTCAGTAGCCTCCGTTGCTCACGAGCATGGCCTTAATGTACACGTAGATGGTGCCCGTATCTTCAATTCGGCCGTAGCCCTTGAGGCGCCGGTATCTGAACTGACCCGTGAAGCAGACTCGGTCACGTTCTGTCTCTCAAAAGGTCTGAGCTGCCCTGTGGGTTCTGTGATCGTTGGTTCAGAGGACTACATCCAGGAGGCGCGCCGATGGCGCAAGATGGTGGGTGGCAGCATGAGGCAGGCCGGTGTGCTGGCTGCTGCCGGAGTCGTAGCGCTCGACTCGATGGTCGACAGGCTTGCCGAGGACCACGCTAACGCCAGGAAACTTTCCGAAGGCCTTGCCGAGATAGATGGCATCGACATCGACCCTGATGCGCTGCCTACAAACCTCGTCTTCTTCGAAATCGAGCGTGCAGACTGGCCTGACCTTCACAGAAAACTGGTCGAGCGGGGAGTCAAGGGCGGCGGTGGCGGCAAACGCTGGCGGTATGTCACCCACTATGGCATCACCGAGGAAGACATAGATTACACTCTGGAGACCGTCAGAGACGTGTTCGCCGGCGACTGAGTCGGACCTGAATCCGAGTTACAGTTACACAGGGCGGGTCGCCGATTGAACGACCCGCCCCTTTTCATTTGATGGGCTATCGCATGGTTGTCCTATGCATCTGATCTTCCGCAACCCGCGCTTTCGTCTCTTCTGGACAGCAGGACTCTTTGGCGACGTAAGCCTCATCACGTACTTCACGGTGCACGGCTGGCTTGCACTGCTTGTGACAGACTCTCCCTTCTGGGTAGGTGCAACCGCAGGAGTGGGTGGGATCGGCATGACTGTCTTCGCTCCCTGGGGTGGCGTGTTGATCGACCGATTCCGCAAGATCGACGTAATCCGGATTGCGTCCCTGATAAGGGGTGTGTCAGCGACAGCTCTAGCTGTGTTGGCGATCACCGACTCGGTGGAACTCTGGCACGTGCTTGCCTTCGCGGTTGCGACCGCTGCTACAGGGGCAACACGCATGCCGGGTATGAAGACCCTTGCCATGGACATTGCGGGTGGGGAGCACCTTCTCGCGGCAATGGCGGCTCGCATGGCGTCGATGACAGTCGTGGGTGTGGTGGTACCCCTGTTGATCGGGCCAGCCGTGGACGTTATTGGCATCGAATGGGCGTACGTGGTCATTGCCCTCGGAGACTTTACCAGCGTCGCAGTGATGAGCATGGTCCGTCTTCCGGAGCCGGCCGAGTCACCTGAACGTCGATCACCCCTGGCCGAACTGAAGTCCGGGATTAGCTATTCGCTGCGCCATCCACTGGTCCGAACCATCCTGGGCGTTATCCTGGTTACTGAGCTATTCGGTTGGTCGGCTGAGCCGATGCTGCCGGTAGTAGTGCGGGATGTGCTGGGGGGAGGTGCAACAGGACTTGGATTACTGTTTGCTGCGGCCAGTGCAGGGGCTGCGGTTACGGCATTCACGCTGTCTTCGGTAGGGAACGTCCGGCACAAAGGCTGGCTCATGGTTGGGGGAATATTTGGGTTTGGCTGCTTTCTGCTCTGCTTCTCACTCTCCAGGTCACTGCCGCTGTCACTCGTACTGTTTGGCTTCGCCGGGGCATCGACGACGCTGTACGAGACCGCTGGCGACACCATAATGCAGTCCGGGGTCGACAGACGAATGAGGGGAAGGGTGTTGAGCTTCCAGGCGATGCTGTGGGGTGTATCCGGTATGTCCGGTTTCCATTCTGGCGCGCTTGCGAGCCGGTTCGGGGCGCCGCTCTCCATAGGAATCGGAGCGGTGGTAGTGATGGTTGCAGGCCTGGTCCTTGCCAAGTTCGCCACGAGTCTCGACCGCCCCGTGGAATACCGGTCGACACACGCGCCAGCGGAGGGTAGCTAGTGAGTCCGGAGCTTTGCGTTCCTCAGCACTCTCTCATTCACTGGCCCTGTCTCCCCACCAGAGTTTCATCCTGTCGCCAACCTCGGACTCGTACCCCAAGTCTGAAGGTTTGTAGTAACGGCGTCCCTTAAGATTGTGCGGCAGGTTCTGGGTGGGGGTGAAGCCGCCCTCGTGGTCGTGGGCGTACTCGTAGCCCTTTCCGTAGTCCAAGTCTCGCATTAGCCCGGTGACAGCGTTGCGCAGATGTAGGGGTACGGGTTCATTAGTCGTTCGCTCAGCGTCCTTAATCGCCTCTCCGATCGCAGCGTAGGCCCTGTTGCTCTTAGGAGCCGTTGCCAGGTAGACAGTCGCCTCAGCCAGCGGGATTCTCCCTTCCGGCATTCCAACCAGGCTCACGGCCTGCTGGGCTGCCACGGCTATGGACAGTGCTCCTGGATCGGCCAGACCTATGTCCTCTGCCGCCAGGATGACCAGTCGTCTGGCGATGAACACCGGGTCTTCACCAGAAACCACCATTCGTGCCAGCCAGTAGATTGCCGCATCTGGATCTGACGCCCGGACTGACTTTATGAATGCGGAGATGGTGTCGTAGTGCTGGTCTCCTGAACGATCGTAGATGGATGCTCGACGCTGGATTGCTTCTTCCACGGTCTCCAGCGAAACGGTACGGCCGCCATTCTCATCTGGGATCGTTGCATGCACAGCCAGCTCAAGTGTGTTGAGTGCGGAGCGGGCGTCGCCATTGCTGAGTGATATGAGCGCGTTGCGGGCATCTAAATCGAGGCAAGGCCTGAGTTCACCGATACCCCTTTCAGAGTCTCCCATTGCGCTGTCGAGAATGTCGGAGACCTGCTCTCCATTCAGTTGCTTGAGCACGTAAACCCTGGCCCTGGAGAGGAGGGGAGAGATTACCTCGAACGATGGGTTTTCAGTAGTAGCGCCGATCAGGATTACCGAGCCGTCTTCGACGTGTGGGAGGATGACGTCCTGCTGCGACTTGCTGAACCTGTGTATTTCATCAATGAACAGGATGCTTCTCGTTCCGTTCATCCCCAGCCGATGACGAGACTCAGAAACGATCTTTCGCAGGTCGGCTACCCCGGAGGTCACCGCGCTAACACGGTCGAAGTGCCCGTCGATCTGCGACGCAATCAGTTGAGCAAGTGTGGTCTTGCCGGATCCTGGCGGACCCCACAGCACCATCGAGGGCACATGGCCTGAGGCAATGGACCTCGCGAGGACGCTATCCCTGCCAACAATGTGCTCCTGCCCGACGAATTCTTCCAGGCTGCGGGGGCGCATACGCTCTGCGAGCGGTGCAACGTTTTGCAGCTGTTCTCGCCGCCTGTGATCGAAGAGGGTCATATGGGCGCGTCACACACTCATGAGGCGCTGTATTGTGCCAGCAACTGCCTCGTCCTGTTCGGGTAGTACAGTCCTGGGATCGAGCATGACACTGTCATCCTCGATCCTGCCAATGACCGGCGGCGTTCCCTTCCTTAGCTCGCTGAGAGCGACGTCGGGGGTAGTACCCAACTCGTTGCAGTCGATGCGGAGCGCGACGGATTCCAGTGTCTCGCCCGGCAGGCTGCCGCCGCCTATGGCCGATCTTGCACTGACGACACTTGCCCCCGGACCGGCTGCCGACTTCCAGGAGTCGGCGCGTGCTGTCAGTTCGGCTATCGTGGCCGAGATCATCCGCCAGACCGGGACCTCGGATTCGGGGTCTCCGTTGATGTAGTGGAGAAGAGTTGCTGACAGGGCTGCCATGCTCAACTTGTCGATCCTGACTGCCCTGGCCAGTGGGTGCCGCGACACAGTGGCAACGTACTCGCTCTGGCCGGCAATTATCCCGGCCTGTGGACCACCCAGCAGTTTGTCTCCCGAGAAGAAGCTGAGTGCGACGCCCGCTGAGATGCTCTCCTGCGGCATCGGTTCGTGGGCAAGTCCATACTTACTCGAATCCAGCAGACAACCACTGCCCAGATCGTGAAGCACCGGCACACCCGAACTCTCTCCAACGTTCACGAGTTCCGCTGTAGTAGGCGCATGCGTAAATCCCATGACCCTGAAGTTAGAGGCGTGAACTGACAGGATTGCTCCTGTTCGTTCGTTGATGGCAGAGGCGAAGTCAGAGGCGTACGTACGGTTGGTGGTACCAACTTCAACAAGAGTCGCCCCACTCTGGCTCAGTACGTCAGGAATCCTGAATCCGCCGCCGATCTCGACGGCCTCACCCCTCGAAACGATCACCTCTTTACCGGTTGCAATTGCTGCAAGTCCGAGCATCACGGCCGACGCATTGTTGTTGACCGCCAACGCGGCCTCGGCACCGGTCGTCTGGCATATCAGGTTCGAGACGTGCTGCTGCCTAGAACCGCGCCTTCCTGCCGCAAGGTCGAATTCGAGGTCACTGTATCCGGCAGCGGCGACTCTCATGGCCTCGAAACTGCTGCTGCTTAACGGCGCCCTGCCGAGGTTTGTGTGCAGTACAACACCAGTGGCGTTTATCACGCCCTGTGGCCATGGCCGCCACCTGGACTCTGCCTCGGCTGCCACGGACTTGGTCAGTGCGTCCGCATCAGGGGGCTCACCGCCGGAGCTGATCGAACTTCTTGCTCCGTCCAGCTCCTCCCGCACGATGTCCACTATTGCCTCGTGCGAGTACTTCTCGACAAGCTCGGCAATTCGGGGATCACTTAGCACGTCATTAACGGACGGCAACGCTCGAAATTTTGAGACCATTGGAACTCCGCAGCTCTGTATATGTGTAAATTATATACCGATGGTTGACGGGCTGGGCCATGCCTCATCGGCGCCCAAAGTTGACCCTATTTCTGTGGCTTTAGTAGAATGTGATGACTTTCCCAATTGACGGTCAGGTGTATGTTCGTTATCGGCCTCACGGGCGGGATTGCCACGGGCAAGACGCTGGTGTCGGAAACGCTCCGCGAGTCCGGGGCAACAATTATAAATGCTGACCTTGTGGGGCACGAAGCCTACCTCCCTCACACCGAGACTTGGCAGGCGGTGGTTGACGCCTTCGGGACGGACATACTCGACGAAGAAGGTCAGATTGTGCGACCTAAGCTTGGAGCGATCGTCTTCAGTGATCCATCCAAGTTGGAGCAGCTCAACTCCATCGTGCATCCTCGCATCTATGCTATGATCAGCGACCGTATCGAGGGTCTCAAGGCTGAGGGTATTACCGCCGTTGTCGTTGAGGCCGCATTGCTGATCGAGGCAGGGTGGACTCCCCTCGTAGACGACATATGGGTACTGACATCGCCAATTGAGCAGGTGTATTCGAGGTTGACGGGTAGGGGTATGTCGCCGGAGCAGGCACGTGCCAGGGTCGAATCGCAGATGCCACAGGAAGAGCGAGTAACCCACGCCGACATTGTTATCGCCAATGATGGCGGCGAGGCAGAGTTGAAGAGTGCAGTCAAGGAACATTGGGACCAGCGGGTCTCATCGAAAGTACAAGGAGACCGGTAAGCCAGATGACATCACCAACGCGGACCCTGTTTCGGAGCTACATTATCGAGGAGTATCACCTCACTGAGGAACCGTACTACGTTCCCGTTGGAGATGAGATCGACCTTTTCGAGGCCGCATACGCTCAGAAGATCCCTGTAATCTTCAAGGGCCCGACTGGCTGCGGCAAAACACGATTCGTAGAATACATGTCATACAGGCTTAGCCAGCCCCTGACCAGGGTCACGCAGCAGTCATCTGCCAGCGCGTCCGGCAACGGGAATACGGCTGCCGATGATCGAGACCACCTGCCGCTGGTGACAATCGCCTGCCACGAGGACCTCACAGCTAGCGACCTGGTAGGGCGCTACCTGCTTGAGGGCGATGAGACCGTCTGGATTGACGGCCCACTAACACGTGCAGTGAAGGCCGGAGGAATCTGCTACCTGGACGAAATCGTCGAGGCTCGCAAAGACACCACCGTCCTGATTCACCCGCTGACCGACCATCGTCGAATACTGCCGGTTGAAAAGCGGGGCGAACTGCTTGAAGCCGCTGACGGTTTCCTGCTGATCCTCTCCTACAACCCGGGCTATCAGAGCGCACTGAAGGACCTCAAGCACAGCACGAGGCAGCGATTCATCTCGATTGAGTTCGACTACCCGCCACGTGACATCGAGGCTGAGATCATCGCACACGAATCCGGCACAGATGAAGATACCGCGCTCCAGCTTGCCAAGCTCGGCGAGAAGATCAGGAATCTCAAGGAGCACGGTCTCGGCGAAGGTGCCAGCACCCGCCTGCTGATCTATGCTGGCCAGATGATTTCTCAGGGTATCTCACCCAGGCGAGCCTGCCAGGTCGCGGTCAACTGGGCTGTCACTGATGACTTCAGCATACAGCGCAGCATCGAAGAGCTGACGACTTCGATTTTCGAGTAGCAGAGACCGTCCGCGGGTGGCGGGCGTGGGGTGAGGCCCGGACTTGGGCTCTGAATTCATAGCCAGTGCCGGGCGGCTCTTGGAGAGCCGCCCGGTGACCGTCGCGGAGGGCCATTCAATGGCCCCCGCTGCTGTCTTACTTACCCTCTACAGCGCTGATGACGACTTCTTTGTCGTGCTTCAGAAGCGCTCCCAGCATGTGGAGCACCATAAAGGAGAGATATCCTTCCCCGGAGGTATGGCAGACCCCGGAGACGATTCTCTCCTACACACGGCGCTTCGCGAGGCCCACGAAGAGATGGGCATAGAGCCGGATGATGTGGATGTCATCGGCCGCCTTGACGACTCACCCACGATTACGGGGTTTATGATCTCGACCTATGTGGGCGTGGTGCCGCACCCATATCCCTTCGTGCCTTCCAGTATCGAGGTCGCGGAAGTACTCAGCGTGCCGCTGTCGCACCTGAGAAAGCCGGGTGCCTTCAGGGTAGAGACTCACCTTGAAGGTGACGCCTTTCGCACGATGCCTGTATTCGTGCACGACGGGCATGTTATATTTGGCGCTACCGCAAGGATTCTGGACCAGTTTCTCAGAGTGACCGCAGATCTGCCTGTGTAAGGAGGATTCGTGAGTAACGAACAAACGCCCACATTGGCGCAACTCAGGACCGAGTTCCGCAGGTTCCCCGCTCCCGTAATCGAGGAGTTCGACAAGGCCCGCTCAAAGATGCCCAAGACTATGGAGGATGGCAACATCCTGCTATGGGGTCAGGCAGGCCTGAACATCGCAGACCAGACGGTCAGGTCATGGGAGGCCACGGCCCAGTACTTCCGGGTTAGCCCGAAAGTCGTTGCGTACATGCCGTTCAGCTACTTCATGAACTGGACGGACTGTGGGGCAAAACTCTGCAAAGAGTCTCCCACGCTGGCGGCGGCCTACTTCGAGGCTTCCCCTGCAGCCATGAGCAAGCTCCGGTCTCGCCACATTGAGAGCTGGGCAGAGCTCGGCGGCAGCCTGTACAAGGGGACATGGAAGTCATCGACCCTGGCCTGCAAGTTCTTTACTTACAGCCCCGCCCTTATGGAAAGCCTTACGTTCCAGGAATTGGAGCGCTTCGTCGCTTTCCTGGACGCGCTTGCGCACAGGTCCTACGACCTTGCCTCCGAGTGCCTGGCTCTAGGCACGCAGATCTTCCCGTTGATCGGAGAAGACAAGACGGCATTCATAACCCTGGCCTCTGCCCTCGTCGACTCTGGCTGGCGCGAAGTAAAGAGCTTCTTCGACGCAGGTGCGAAGGCGCTTCCGAAGATCGACCCCGAGCAGCGTTTCAGGTTCCTGAAGATTGCTGAAGACCTCGTTCACAAGGGTGGCTCCAACATACCCGGTGTGATGCTTGAGACATCGCAGGCCTTCTCCGAAATTGACCCGGAGCTCCATTCAAGAGTTCTTACTTTGTCGGAACAGTTGATATCGGAGTCGCCTGAGGCCGTCCCCAGTTTCATTGAGGCGTCGGCGCAGGTGATGGACCGGCTGTCGATGTCCCAATTCGAGAGATGGTACGAAGAGGGAGTTAATCTGCTCCGCCAGAACCCGGACGGAGGGCTGGCTTACTTCAAGATCGAGTCCGCTCACTCTGAAACGATGATCGAGGCTCTGTCGTCCGGCGTTGAATTCGACCGAATCAAGGCCATCATGGAGATGTACTGCCGGGGACTGGCGGGTGAAGAGGTCAAGCTTTCATCTTCGCCAGAGCTGGTAGACCGCAACATCGGTTGGGTCTCAGCTGAGTCTCCGACGACGGAAGGGTCTACTGTCTTTCTGCCGGACGTAGTAGACAGGTACCACTCAAAGGACGAAAACTTCTCCTGGTTCAAGGTTGTTTCGACCCACCAGGTGGCACACCTCGAATTCGGCAGCTTCTTCTTCGAGTTTGACAGACCGTCGGCGCTATACGAGGACCGCAGACAAGAGGTAGAGACGCAGCGTCAGGAACAGCCAGATAGCCCGGAGTCAGTGGATCAGTCTGCCTCAGACCTGGCAGGTGAGGGACTTGAGCGGGCCTGGATTACAGACATGCAGAGGTTCTTCAACCTGTTTGAGGACCGCAAGCTTGCCCTGGACATCTTCACGGTTGTTGAGGATGGCCGGCTGGACTTCAGGGTGAAGTACGAGTACCCGGGCATTAAGGCAGCCTACGCGCGTGTGCAGATGGACTCATCTGAGGGCCGCCCTGAGATTACCGAGATGCCGGCAAGAGAGGCGCTTGTCGAGTTCCTGGTACGGCTGAGTCTGCAGCAATACAGGGAAATTCCGGCGCCGACTGATTACGTGGACCAGGCCCTGCAGATCGCTTCCGTCGCCAGGCAGATTCTGGACGCCGAAGCTAATGTCGAAGACACGGCAGAGGCTACACTTCGAATCTACGCCATTATCTCCTCGATTCCTAACGAAGAGGTACCGCCGGACGAATGGGACGACGTTGATGTCGAAGACGAGCAGGAGGAGGAGTACTCCGATCCTGACGACATGCAGCAGTTGCTCCAGCAGATGGCCATGGGAATGGACATGGAGCTGCGCCCCGATGAAGAGCAGGACTATGAGTCCTCCGAGGAGGTGGACTACCGAGGCGACTTCAAGCCCGAGCTGACCCAGCTTCTGACCCAGCTTCGGATGCAGCAGGATTCGGGAGCAGAGGCCAACGGCGAGCCAATCACCCAGGAGCAACTTGAAGAGCTATTGCAGAACAGCGCTGAGCTGGATCTCCAGGCTGTTGAGGGCGACCTCCAGGAAACCCAGGGGATGTTTGCTGACAACCTGCTGAAAGAGGCGGGAATGCAGCTACCGGACAATCCCGACTTCAGCAACGGACCGTTCGTTCATATCGATGAGGACGGCGACTCGCTGGAGGCCAGCGAGCCCCAGACGTTTGTATACGACGAATGGGACTTCAGGGCCGCCGACTACAAGCCCAGGTGGTGCATCGTCCGGCAGAAGATGATGGCCGAGGGAGACCCCAACTTCTACGGGGCTACCCTGCACAGCTATGGCGGACTGGTAACCAGAATTCGCAGACAGTTCGAGATGATGGTGCCCGAGATGTTCCGCCGCGTGCGCAAGCTCGAGGACGGTGAGGAGATCGACATCGACGACCTCATCGAGGCCATCGTCGACATGAAGACCGGCGCCAGCCCTTCAGACAAGTTCTACTGGCGCAGGAACAAGGTGCAGAGGGAGGTCGCTGCTGCGTTCCTTCTGGACACCAGCGCGTCGACTGCTGAAGCCATCGACGAGGGGAAGCGTACCGCAGACGACTGGGACGCACCCGACGATCCCGTAGAGTACATGGTGTGGCTGCGTACTCGCCGCGGCGAGGCCGCCCGCCGATCCTACAAGAGGATTATCGATGTCGAGAAAGAGGCCATCGTCCTTATTGTGAACGCGTTGGAGGCGATTGGGGACATCTACGGCATCTACGGCTTCTCGGGCTACGGTCGTGAGAATGTCGAGTACTACACGATCAAAGACCTTGATGAGGCGTTCTCGGACCGCGTCAAACGCCGGATAGATCGCGTGGCGCCCCTTCATGCCACCAGGATGGGACCTGCGATCCGACACACGATCTCCAAGTTGGAGAAGGCCGACGCAAGGACCAAGATTCTGTTCCTGGTAAGCGACGGCCGTCCACAGGACAGGGGATACAGCCGGGAGGGTGTCGAGAAGGAGTACGCCGTTCACGACACGCGCATGGCGCTGGAAGAGGCACGGCGCAAGGACATCAACGCATTCTGCCTGACCGTCGACAAGAACGGCCACGACTACCTCAAGACCATGTGCGCCGACATGGGGTACGAGGTGCTGGACAATATCTACGACCTACCTGAGCGTCTGCTGTTCCTCTACAGGCGCCTGACGATGTAGCTTACCGGCTCGGACAGCTCACTAAGAAAACAAGGCCGCGACCAACACATGGGTCGCGGCCTCTTCGTTAACAAAGGGGTTATGTGGACGCGGGGTCAACCCCAGTTGGACTCTTGTCCCCCTGAGCCCGTCTCCAGGATCTTCGTCAGTTCCAGAAGTGTGTGCGTAACGGCACGACCACGTATTCGCAGGCGACGGGTAGGGTAGGAGGCCGATCTGACGTAGCTCTCTTCTCCGACTACTACCCCGACGTGAGTGGTCCCAGCCGGTCCCGACTCTTCAGTGGCTTCAGAGACCAGGTTTGTGACTGCCAGCCCGACGTCTGCGCTGAACTCGTCCCTCACTGCGTGGGCCAGGGCAGTGGCCTCTTGTGGAGTTGGACTGCCTCCAGAGCCGCGCACCCCTCCAAGCATCCTTGCTCCCGCGCCGTTAGACGAGAGAACCACTCCTCCAACCATGGTGTCCAGGGACAATGTGGATTCCAGCAAGGTGCTGGACAGGAGTCCCCCAGTAAATCCTTCTACTATTGCGAGCGTGAGATGCCTGTTCGCGAGCGCGACGAGTGAGGCAGTGACCGCTGTATCTTCATCTTCTCCCCAGATCGCGTGTCCGGCGACGCGCCTGATTTCAGCCTCCAGCGGTTCAATGAGTCGCCTGGCCTCTTCCTCGGACGCTCCCCGTGCAATAGCTCGGAGATGGATTCCGTCCTGCTTGGAGTAGATGCCGAGCGACGGATTCTCGCTCTCAAACAGCGGAGATAGCATCTCGTCCAGTCCGCCTTCGGTGATGCCGAAGGTCTTCAGTGTGCGAGTTACGATGAATACGCCCGGGTTGAGCTCCCGGAGCCCTGGCCCAACCACGGCCTCCCACATGCCAGTGATCTCCCTCGGAGGTCCGGGTAGGGCAGCAATTACATGCCCATGGCTTTCGACCCACCATCCGGGTGCTGTTCCCATGGGGTTCGGAATGACTCTTGCCGATGGAATCAGCGTGGCCTGCTTGACGTTTGTCTCCGGCATCGGCATTCCACGGCTCGCGAACTGAGACTTGAGATGAGCGAGCAGGTCGTCCTGCACCTCCATCTCCTCACCCATAACGGCAGCGATGGATTCCCGGGTCAGGTCATCGGACGTTGGGCCCAGGCCTCCAGTCGTTACGGTGACGTCTGAGCGCTCCCAGGCCCGCCTGATGGCCTCCTGAAGCCTCTCCGGATGATCGCCTACCTTGGTGGCCCAGGTGAGATTGATCCCGATCTTCGCCAACTGCTCACCGATGTACGTTGAATTTGTATCCACGGTCTCGCCCATCAGCAGTTCGGTCCCGATGGATATGATCTCGGCATTCATGTTTAGAACTCCGCGAGTAGATTCCCTTACCGCGACTGACCACAGTCAGCTCAGGCAATTGGGCGCAAGTATATCCCCAGTGAGTGGAGGGAACAATGCTGCTGAGTGCGCTGCGACAGTGGGGCAGTGCCGGAGAGTAGCTAGTGGAGTCTAGCCTGAGCTTGATGCCTCGTCGGCGTAGGGGACATTCTCTACGAGATCGAACAGTGCATCCGCCCAGTCGGCTTTTATCTTTATGAGAGGTGTGGCGGCCAGACTTGCGAGGGGCGTGGCATAGTAGTGCTCGCCGTCTTCTGTGCGATTGCCGAATGCGAACAGCACGCCGTCGATGAACCGGGTGCCCCGCTCGGTGGTACCTGAGAACCTGATTTCGATGGTCTTGCCTTCATACGGCTCTTCAGGGCCCTTGAGCTCGATTCCCCAGTCTATGAAGTCGCGGCTCCGAACGCGGTATTCTTCGACTTCAAACTCCTGCGGGCCGCCGAGAAGAGGCAGGTACTCTTCCCACTTCTGCGTATCGAGAGGCCGATTGTCCTCGTCGGTATCAAAGTGCCTGGCGAACCATTCACCTTCTTCCTGCTGAAGCCTAAGGAATGGACCGTCCGGCTCTCCGACCACGCCAGTGTAGACATTCACCTCAGTTATTGTCTCAGGGTCTCTGTATACCCACCACTTGGGTACCGGGGGTTCGTTTGCCAGTCTCGCCAACACCTCGCCCCAGATGTCTGCTATGAGGAAGAGCTCATCGAATCCAATGACTTCACCGTAGTGGTGATGGCCATTGATTGTCTTGTCTCCCAACCTGAACTCAAGCTCACGGTCTGCAGTCAGACCCAGCTTCACGACCAGGTTTGGTTCATCCAGACCGTACTCTGCGGGATCGTCGATGGTCTGCCGCCCAACGGAGAAGTCCTCCTGGAAACCTGTCGGTCCTGATGTCAGATCCCGACGTGTCTGGGGTCCGCTTACAAGCAGGACAATGCCGCCCCAACGAGTGTGCGAGGGAGGAATGCCGTCGAGTCGTTCGAACACCCAGGCTTCCTGGTCGTTCTTGAAGAACTTCTCGGTGTTTCCACCAGCGGATACTTCGATGCTTACGATGTCATCGAAGCTGACCTGGTAGAACCACGGAGACTTGGGTTCGCGTTCCTCTTCCTGAACGAACGGATTGATGTAGGCGACCACGCCCACAATGGCTGCGACGACAACGAGAGCAACAGTCATCTTCCAATTCATGGTGTCGTTCGCCTTACCGCCTGCGCCACCAGACGACTACTGCAATAACAAGCATCAGGATCGGCGGTAGGAACCAACCTGTCCACTTGATGAAGTCGCGCTCTCGCTGGTTCAAAACCAGGACGCGAATGGGAATCGCCGGTTCGCGAATGGAAATAAGTTCGTAGTCTTCTGCCAGCCAGTTGACAGAGTTCAGAAGCAGATTGGCGTTGTCGCTCTGGAAGAAGAACTTGTTACGTGCGAAGTCGGAATCGCCAATTACGATGACCTTGGCGAGGTTGTTTTCACCTGGAACAATGTCACCGGCGAGCGACGCGCCTGCCTGCATGACCGCAGCAACGTCCAGCGGGCCCTGAATGTCTTCACCTGGGTTATAGTCAGTAGCTTCCGGGTGTGACTCCATCCAGCTTGCAGGAGTGGTTCTGGCCAGTCCTGTGTAGGACATGAATGCAGGCAGATCCTCCAGTGGGATCGAAGGAAGCACGGCTGTTGCATCCGTAAAGAAGACGTTGTTCAACTGATCGGCGATGTTGATGCCTGTTAGCCCGCTGGTACCGAACTGGGCGTTGGAACGCTGGACCATAGGAGAGGTGGTTTCGCCGGCCACGTTGCTTATTACGTCCGCTATTCGGTGATTCCCGACTGCCAGTCCCCAGACGGCCAGCAACTCCCTGTAAGAGTTGGGGGCGTCAGGGTCAAGCAGGGCAATCAGCTTCCCGCCTCCTGCAAGGTAGTCGGCGACTATCTGAAGTTCATCTTGATCCAGGTTCTGTTTGGGACCTGGAATCACCAGTACTGCAGCATCCTCAGGAACGAAACCATCCTGCTTGAGATTGAGCGGGAAGACCCTGTAGTTGTCTCGCTGCATACCCTGAATTGCGAAGTCGAATCCTTCGTCGTCGGTCTCATTTGTAATAGTCCGCGTAATGGAGGACTCGCCGTGACCGGTAAGGTGGTACACGACCTTCTGCTGGGTGCCTGAGACTACGAGAATACCTGTGACAAAGTCCTGCTGAGTGAAGCTGAAGACTCCCTGGTGCACCCCAGTGTCGATGTCTTCGAAAACGATTACTGGAAAGTCAGTCACGTCATAGCTAACGGCGATGCTCCGGTTCAGTTCGGGGTCGATGAACCGGTATGTGAAGTTATTACTACGACGTGCAAACTCGTTCAACAGGTCTTCTGCCTGTTGGCGAGTCAGCGTGGAATCGGCGTCTGTGGGGGAGAAGAAGGCGTTGGCTCTGATTGGCCCCTCGAGCGAGTCCAATACCTGCAGGGTCTGTTGTGCCGGGCTAAAGATCCGTGTGGCTGTTACGTCCAGTCTGCTCGGACTCCTAAACATCAGGAAGTTAATCAGAATCAATATGATGAAGAATGCGACGGTCATGATCGCGACGTTGGTGCCGTATCGACCCTGACGTCCGGCCATGAAGATGGCAACCGCTCGAGGAGATAGAACGAGTGCGATGAACAGAAGGACGAGCCCGATTATGAGGACGGAAATAGCGAAGTTGCTTAGCTCGTCGATCGTCAGGAAGAGAACGACGCCCGCGATCGTGGCAACTAGTCCTACGACTGCGCCGATCGCACTCCAGAAACCTGTGGACTTGACTGTGTCCAACAAATCCGTGCTAATCGACTGACGGCGATCTTGAGGCCTTGCCAACTATCTCCACCTACGTGTTTCGAGCGATCTAATCGAAAGGAACAGGAATACGGCAGTCAGTGACAGGAAGAACACGACGCTGGAAGTGTCGATTACTCCGCGGCTGAAGTCGACGATGTGTTCGTTCATAGACATGCCGTTGAACACCTCACTGGCGATACCGGTGACGATGTCCGCGATCAGGTTCACAAAGGAGAGCATCAGGAGGATTGCTATTCCGACCACTGCTGCGACGATCTGGTTGCTTGATAGCGATGAGCCGAGGAGGCCAATTGCAAGCGCCGAGGCGCCATATAGCAGCAACCCAAGATAACCGCTCAGCGCGGGGCCGGTATCCGGGTCTCCAAAAGAGTAGAGCAACACCACGTAATAGAGCGTCACGGCAACGATCGCTGCCAGGATGAGGAAGCTGGCGATGTACTTGCCCAGCACGACCTCCCAATCTCGTACGGGGGACGTCAGCAACAGCTCAAGCGTGCCGAGCTTCTGCTCTTCGGCCAGCAGTCTCATAGTCAGTAGCGGCGCAAGGAATATGATGAAGAAACTCGCCCACTCCACGATCCCGCGCACTCCGGCCTCAGCAAAAGGCGCCGTCACTTCGGCTACGAAGAAGACACCGGTAAGACCAAGGAACATTGCGCCCACGATGTAGGCGGCGGGGGTCCCGAAGTAGGACTTAATTTCTTTCCAGGCGATGTTGAACGTGTTCACGCGGCGTTCTCCGCGCTTCCGTCCACTATGTCTTCTTCCTCGGTCGTCAGCCTCAGGAAAATCTCTTCAAGCGACATCGTGACTGCCTCGAGCCGGTGAAGTTCATAGCCGGACTCAACGACCTTCTGAGCCAGCGCCGCCCTTATTTCTACTCCTGACTCCGACTCTACCCGGTACTGAGGCAGTTCTCCGCGTTGTATGTTCACGCGATTGGCAGTCTGCACTCCGGGTACGTCGGACAGGTGGGCGAGAACTTCCTGCTGTGGGCCCTTGACCTGCAGGTCTACTCGCTCGCGGCCTAGCAGCCTGCGGGCAAGATTGTCCGGCTCGTCAATGGCCACGATCTGCCCTTCGTGAATTACGATCACACGCTCGCAGATCTGGCTAACTTCGGGCAGTATGTGCGTACTCACAATGAGTGTGTGCTCTCCGCCAAGGTCCTTGATGAGCTGTCGGGTCTCTACTACCTGTATGGGGTCGATGCCAATGGTTGGCTCGTCCAGAACTAGCACGTCTGGCTCGTGAATTATCGACTGGGCAATCCCGACACGCTGTCGGAACCCCTTGGACAACTTACCGATAATCGAGGAGTAGTAGTCTTCGAGGTGACAGATCTCGACTACGTCGTCGATACGCGTCCTGATTCGTGCCGAGTCCATACCCCGGATCTTCCCCATGTATTCGAGGTACTCGCGCACGTTCATCTCTGTGTAGAGGGGGACAGTCTCAGGCAGGTATCCAATGTGACGCCGAGCGTCCAACGATTCGGTTACGATATCGTAGCCCGCCACCGAGGCGCTTCCCTCTGTCGGAGGGAGGAAGCCGGTGATTACCTTCATTGTGGTCGACTTTCCCGCGCCGTTCGGCCCTAGGAAACCGACAATCTCCCCTTGCTCCACCCTGAAACTAATGTCAGTGATGGCAGGGAAGTTCCCGAAATATTTGGTTACGTTATTTACTTCGATCATGCAACGCTATGCTCTGACGGGCACTTCACACCACCGTCGGTGGTCGCCTGTGTGTTATCTACTTAAGTAATTTACGAAACTTCAGTGGCAAGGGATTCCAATGCCTCTGGCCCATCCCGAAAGCCATGGGGATTCTAATTCAAGCACTTCCGTGCTTTCAAGGCAGGTTGTCCGAGGCTCGGGCGGGTGCTAAGCTAATTGCCCAAATCGGCGGCCCGGTTTCCGCCTTGCCCAGCGCACTTGAAGCACCAACTGATCTGGAGACAATTTCGTTGCATCTGGTGATCGACGGTTACGAAGCAGCACCTTCCTCACTCAAGGATGTAGACCTGGTCCACGATTTCCTCGACTGGTTCCCCGATCGGATCGGGATGACCCGGATCGCTCCGCCTCAGGTATACACTTACCGAAGCCGAAAGGAGGAGGACTGGGGCGTGTCGGGATTTGTGCTGATTGCTGAGAGTCACATTACCGTGCATACATTTCCTGATCGATCTTACCTGAACGTCGATATCTTCTCATGTCGTGAATTCGACGCCGCCGAATCCCTGGACATTGTAAAGGGCTGGTTTGGCCTGGAGCGGACCGAGAGTCGTGTACTCGAGAGGGGTCTGCAGTACCTGGACACGACCGAGGCCTACACGGGAATGGTCCGTGAGCGGTTCGGCCTCCAACCCTCGAAAGGGAGCAGTTGAGTTCAAGGCAGCCGTCCTATGCTTGGCAGACCTTTCTCGACACTCCTCCTGAGGAGCATGATTATGAGTCGGCCCACTTTGTCGTATTACCGGTTCCCTACGATGGAACAACGTCATTTCGTACCGGTTCGAGATACGGCCCAGCAGCGATAGTAGATGCCTCGCGCCACCTGGAAGACTTCGATGTGGAATTGAGGTGCGATCCCTCAGCTTCAGGTATCTATACCATGCCAGAAGTGACTCCGGATGCATCAGGCCCGGCCCAGGTCGTGGATCAGGTGAGAAGGGCTGTGACGGATGTCCTCAAGAGCGCCAAGACGCCAGTACTCATTGGTGGAGAGCACTCTCTCGCCCTTGGTGCTGTCAGGGCTTGTGCCGAGAAGTACGAAGACCTGTCTGTACTATATCTCGATGCTCACGCTGATCTCCGGGACTCGTACATGGGGACTGAGTTGGGACACGCGACGGTGGCACGGAGAATTTCAGAGACTTGCCCCATCGTGGAAGTCGGCGTACGGTCCATCAGCGATGAGGAGTTCCGTTTCGCCCAGAGTGAACCGGGTGTCGATATTCACTTTTGGCCGACGGATCGGAACGAACAGGAACTCCACGACGCGGTCTGTGGTCAACTGTCGCAGAATGTCTATCTTTCTATTGATCTGGATGTCCTGGACCCGTCAATTATGCCCGCAGTTGGCACGCCAGAGCCCGGTGGGATGACCTGGTGGGATACAATCCGGTTAATACGTGAGGTGTCGCGAAAGTCCCGAATCGTTGGTTTCGACGTGCTGGAACTCAGTCCCGAAGAGGGTCCAGTTGCCTGTTCGTCGACGGCGGCAAGGCTCACATACAAAGTCATGGGTTACGTCCTGACTCCTTGACGGGTTGTGCGCTACAATTGGAGTCCCGCATTCGCGGACACATTGAAAGATAGTGACAGAGAGACTGGTTCAGTGGTTGCGACCGACAGGCTGATCTACATGGACTACGCTGCCACCACTCCGGTTAGACCGGAGGTGGTGCAGGCCATGCTGCCTTACTTTTCGGAAGGATTCGGCAACCCATCAAGCATCTACGAGTTGGCTCAGCAGAGCAGGGGGGCCGTCGATCAATCGCGCAGGTCAATTGCCAAGGCCCTGGGCTGCAGGGCGAGTGAAGTGGTCTTCACGTCGGGTGGCACCGAGTCTGACAACGCCGCCATCAAAGGGGTGGCCACTGCCCTCAGAAACATCGGCAATCATGTCATTACAACTAGCATAGAGCACCATGCGGTCCTGCACGCCTGTCATCAGTTGGAGCAGTTCGGATTCGACGTTACGTATCTGCCTGTCGACGAGCACGGGCTTCTCGACCCGGTGGACGTTGCTGGAGCGATAACCGAGCGTACCGTCCTGGTAAGCGTCATGCTTGCCAATAACGAGATAGGTACTATCCAGCCCGTCGCGGAGATCGCAGCCGCGGTCAAGAGGGAAGCCCTCAGATTTGACAGGAAGATCTACGTCCATACCGATGCAGTCCAAGCCGTCGGCGCTATCGACGTAAATGTTCGGGACCTGAGCGTCGATCTCCTGAGTCTGTCCGGGCACAAGTTGCACGGGCCTAAAGGCATCGGGGCTCTGTACATTAAGCGTGGAACGCCATTTGAGCCGTTGATACTGGGTGGCGGCCAGGAGCGCGAGAGGCGATCAGGCACGGAGAATGTGCCATCCATCGTGGGACTGGCTGAGGCAATCCGCCTCGCAGAAGGCGAGAGAACTGCGCTAACAGAGCGCCTGATAAAGCTCCGCGATATGATCATTCACGGGATTCATGAGCGAATACCGAATGCGAAGTTGAATGGTCATCCCACTACAAGGCTGCCCAATAATGTGAACGTTTCTTTCGAAAACGTCGAGGGGGAGCCAATCCTTCTGGGACTGGACTTTGCTGGGATCTGCGCATCTAGCGGCTCTGCCTGCTCGTCGGCGAGCCTTGAGCCGTCCCACGTGTTGACTGCCATTGGCCTCCCGGCGGATCTGGCGCAGGGCAGTCTGCGTATCACTATTGGAAGGGAAACAACTGACGAAGACGTCGACTACATGATAGAAACCCTGACAGACTTGGTGGGGAGGCTAAGATCAATGCCGTCCCTTTCAAGCGTCTAGTGAGACTCCGGTAAAGGGCATTGTTGAACCGAAAACAACCTGACTCCCAATTCTCGAATTCCCAGAGTAATTTAAGATTCGCCTCATGGCCGCTCTGGGTCTTGATGCTGATCATGGTGGCAGTCCCATTGACTGCAGCCTGTTCCAGCGAACCTGACTTAGTCGCAGTCCGTGGTCGCAGTATAGAGATCCACGCCGAACGGCCAGTGATTCTGGAGAAGGTGTCGTACTCCACTAATTCTGGAGAACACCGAGTACTCAGGCCACGTGCATCGAACAGGCAACTCGCCGCGGTGCTTGTCACTGTGGTCAACAGGACAAGTACTGTGATGCCACTTCTTGTCGACACTGAAGCCGCCAGGTTGGGAGATCGGCGAGGTGAGCGGATTCGAGCAATGGACCCGTTCGATCGGTTCGGTACTATTGATGTTGCCGACGTCGACGAGGACAAGTATTCTCCCTTGCTCTGGGGTGATATACAGCTGGACCGCAACTTCCAGGTGCAGGGTTGGGTGATATTCGACGTTCCCAAGGGTCTGACCCTCGGTACGCTGTGGTGGGATGAGGTAGACGAGGTAGTGGCTGACTACGTGGAGTACCGCAGGCGTTAGCCCTCTGTCATCCGGGGAACGCGGCAGGCTAATACAACACCGCGCCACTATTCTAATTCGGTCTCAAATGAACCTGTCGAAACGATTCAACATCGAATATAATGGATAGGTATGCGGGTTCAATTACTAAGACTGAATGGAGTAACAAATGGCAAACGCAGTTGAGATTACAGACGCCACTTTTGAGGACGAGGTCGTTAACTCGGACGTTCCCGTAGTGGTAGATTTCTGGGCCGAGTGGTGCGGTCCCTGTAAGATGATCGCCCCAATTGTCGAAGAACTGGCCGGCGAGTATGCGGGCAAGGTGAAGTTCACGAAGCTGGACGTAGACTCCAACCCCAAGACCGCCATGCAGTTCGGTATTCGTGGAATTCCTTCACTGCTCATCTTCAACGAGGGCAAGGCAGTTGACCAGGTGGTGGGCGCCGTCCCGAAGTCCATGCTGAAGAAGCGCGTCGACGAGGCAATAGCCTAACTCACGGCCACGCCAGTGGGCTCTTGCACACGGCCCCTGGTGGGCTTCAAGGAAGCCCTCTCGAGGTACCATCTTTTACACCCTCTCGCGGTCTTCAAAACCGTCCGGCGGCAACCCAGCGGTTGGCGCGGTGGGTTCGACTCCCTCTCGCTCCCGCCAGTTCTCCTAGGGACAAAGCAAGGCGACCACACCCAAGCTTGGGTGTGGTCGCTCTCTTTTCCTGGTCTTAGGCGAGAAGTGGCTCTCGCCCGGTACTATTAACTTCTACTTCTGAGCGAGAAGTATGGACAGCACATCAGGTGCTGCCGCTGCGGCAAGCTCCCTGAGCTGCTCCATCGTCCTGCTTCCCAGCGGGTGGGGTACCACCACATATGGGTAGTCAGGAACTCCGCCCAACGCTGCCATGGCGTCAGCGCTCGTGATGAAGGGCTCTGTGCAGATCACTACTGTCGGGACTCCGCGTTTCTCAAGGGTAATTCCGTCGTGCACACTGCACGACGAGCAGGACCCTCAATCGCCCGATGACGTGACCACCACGTCGCACTTATCGACAAGCTCGTCGATGATCTCCTCGGGACATGGTCGAGAGGCATTGTGCTTGTTTCGCTCCACTACGGAAGCAAATTCAAACCTGTCGGCCAGCACGTCGTGGATCGCCGTGAGCATCTCAACCGAGTTCAACTTCCCATTCGCAAGAAGTCCCAACGTTAGCCCGTCCAGCGTGGTCGGTCGGTCCGCGACGACCCCTTCCGACGGTAGGGGTTCTACCGTGGGATCCAATACTACGAGTTCTGCAGTTGTCATCAGCATCCTCCTCTTGTTCCTAGATTAACCGGGTTACCGATCTAGCTCCAATTCCACCGCTCCACAATGGTATTACACAGGAGAACGCTCCAGCGCCACCGCCTGCAACAACAATTGAAATACCTTCCGAACTATTGAGTGAGTGTAGTTCATCGCCAGGCTGTCCCACATCGTCCCTTATGTATCTTCCCGCCGCGCGCCACTCATCTATAGGACGCCTCGCCGAGTCATGAAGAAACTCGCGCACTTGCTCCTTGCTCCAGCCGGCGCGTTCCAAATTCCCGACGTGCTCAGGGCAGAGGACGACTACGACCTCCCCCTGGTTCCATCCGCCTCCGCCGGCAAACATGGCTTCACGGAACGAGACCAGGATCTCCTCAGGACGTTGGAACGCGTGGTTGTCGACCTGGATAGGGGAGAGTGCGGGAAACAGAGTGATCGTACTCTGCTCCTCGGAGAACCCCCTGTTAGCCTGGAACGGCTCCCAGGGCGAGACGTCCTCGGCCTCAGCCATACACCACGTGTACTTGCCTGGATGGCCAAGCGTAGCCTTATCGATCTCCCCCGACCGGGAGCCGGTGGCGTTGATGACTACAAGGCGGATAGCCCTCCCAATAGTGGCGTTTGCCCTATGCCCTGGCCCAAATACGCTGACACCGGAGTTCAAGCCGATCTCTTTGGCAACCGGACCGTTTACGAGGGCAAGCAGGGCCGAACCCTGTGTGCTGGCCGTGATGGCGTGCAGATTGAATTGAGGTTCGCTCATCGCTTCGACGGCAGCTGCGACGACCTTGAAATACTCTGGCTTGCAGCCTGCCATGACGGCGTTCACCGCCACTTTCTCTGCGGTGATCACTCTACCCTTGGTGGGCTCAGTCGCAAGTATGTCTGATGGATTGCGTCCCCCTGCATCAAGGCAGGCGTTGACGAGGTCTGGAGTCGGGGGAATGATCGGAAGGCCGTCCGTCCATCCACGGTCCATGAATCCTTCCACGACTTCATTCCATGAGTCGAACTCCAGTCGTGCCGAACTCAGTTGCCCACTTGTCATAGCGTGCCTTTCACAGAGACTTCCAGGCGATTATATGAAGCGCCGGAACTATGGTCAATCCACTGTCATGTATAGTGCAAGGGCAGCGGATTTATCATCTAGCGCGTATGTGCTATCCTTGCGGTCAAACACTGGAGCGTGCCGGTTTGACGCGGAGGTGTCGGTTGGTCGATGTCGAAACGTCCAGGTTCACTCCCGTGCCCAACGTGGCAGGCGGGGCTGAACCCAATTTTGCTCATCCTAGCGAGCTAGAGTTCGCGAGAATTCTGGACTTCTACGGTCTTCGCTGGGACTATGAGCCTCTCTCATTCCCTCTCCGATGGGATGGTGACCGGGCCACCGAAATGCTTACCCCGGACTTCTATCTGCCTGATCTCGATCTCTACCTTGAACTAACGACCATGAAGCAGTCGCTGGTTACTCAGAAGAATCGCAAGCTCAGGCGCATCCGGGAACTGTATCCCGAAGTTAACATAAAACTCCTGTACCGGAGGGACTTTCACCGTCTTCTGGCGAAGTTCGGGTTTGGCCCCCTCGTCGAGTCCGACCTGCCCGGCATTTCCCGTGTCTTATACTCGGAGCGTCAGATTCAGCAGAGGGTGCAGGAGCTAGGGAGGACGATTTCACGAGACTATGCAGGCAAGCGCCCCGTACTGATTGGCGTACAGAGAGGAATGGTCTGTTTCATGGCAGACGTTATGCGCCAGATCTCGCTGCCCACTCGTATGGACTTCATGTCCATTTCGCGCTATGCCGGGGAGCATGGGCCGGATATCAGAGTTACTAAAGGGCTGGATCTGGGTATCGACGGCTCGGACGTCATCCTGGTTGAGGACATCGTGGATACTGGAATGACGTTGAACTGGCTGATCGCTCACTTGCAGTCTCGCCAACCGGCTACCGTCGAAGTCTGCGCTCTACTCGACAAGCGGGCAAGGCGAATCGCGGACGTTGATGTCAAGTACGTGGGTTTCGAAGCGCCGGACGAGTTCCTCGTTGGCTACGGTCTCGACTACATGGAGTCCTATAGGAATCTGCCGTTTGTGGGCGTCCTGAGACCAGTAGGGAACTGAGCAAAAGCAAAACGCCCCAACGGGCTTCGTCTATCTGTGCTCCACTCTCCCGACTCCGGCGGGTGGGCCGCCGTCGCCTTGAAAGCCTCGCGCATTCGACTTGGTCCATTGGGACGTTAAATACAATATATCAGCGACCCAAATACTTGTCAACCACGAATTTTCATGATTTCTCATCCCTTAGGGACCCATGAAGTACTGCTTGCGTCTGTCCCATAGGCTTGGAGAGGACTCGTGGCCACAGAACGCCTTGAACGAGCTTGGCATATCTCATTCCGGAGGTTCCCAGTTTGAAAAGCGATCGCGAAACGGACCTGATTCCCCGGCGAATCCTGTACGGTAACTCCGAACGAAACTTCGCGAAAGTCAGCAGGGATGGGAGACGTCTTGCATTCCTTGCACCAGTCAACCGCGTCATGAACGTCTGGGTGTCACCACTGGATTCAATTGACGAGGCGAAGCCAGTTACCAATGATCAAGAGAGGGGAATCCCGTTCTACATCTGGCCTTACAACTCAGACTACCTCCTCCACGTGCAGGATGAGGCCGCGGACGAGAACTGGCATCTGTACGCGACTCACCTAATCACACTGGAAACAAGGGACCTAACGCCCTACGAGGACATCCATGCCCGCGTACTGGCACTCTCTTCAAGGCATCCTGACGAGGTGCTGGTTGAAATCAACAATAGGGACGGACGCTTCCACGACATCCATAGGGTCAACATGGTGTCGGGAGGGTCGACCATTGAGTTCGAGAACGACATTGGCGCTACTTTGTTCGTTGCAGACTTGGACTTAACTGTCAGGCTCGCAAAGTTGTCCACACCGGATGGCGGTTCTCAGTTTCTTCACAGACACCCCTTGGGTGAGTGGCGCAAGCTGATGGACGTTGGGCCCGAGGATGAAATAACAACTCACCCTCTAGGACTCGACTCGAATGGCAGAACGCTGTTCATGCTCGACAGTAGGAACCGGGACACCTCCGCGTTGGTCGAACTGGACTTGAACTCTCATGAGGAGAGGGAACTTGCGGTTGACTCACATGCAGATATAACTGGATTCATGATTCATCCGTCGACAGGTAGACCACAGGCGGTCTCGATCGAACACGAACGAGCCCACTGGGTGTCAATAGATGACTCCATTATTGACGACCTCGACGTCCTGCATGGAGAGTTCGGAAACGACTACTGGTTGACGAGCCGGTCGCTAGACGACGGACGTTGGGTGGTCGCGCATGAACAGGACGTCGGCCCACTGGACTTCTACCTGTACGAGCGAGAAGCCAAGAGTCTCCAGTTCCTCTTCTCGAACCGTCCTGAGCTGGAAAAGTACAAGCTGGCCCCAATGCAATCGGCAACTGTCAGGTCACGAGACGGGCTGGACCTCACCGTCTACTACACGCAGCCTACGTGGACCTCCTGTGAAGAAGGACCGCCTCCCGCTGTTCTTCTGGTACACGGTGGACCTTGGGGGAGAGACAGCTGGGGATTCGTGCCCGGCCATCAGCTATGGGCCAGCCGAGGCTACTCGGTAATCTCCGTGAACTTCCGTGGCTCGTGGGGTTTTGGAAAGCCCTTCGTAAATGCTGGCAACCGCGAGTGGGCGGGCAAGATGCATGACGACCTGATCGACGTCGTCAACTGGGCCGTTGAAACAGGGATCGCCGACAGAGACAAGATCGCCATCATGGGTGTCAGCTATGGGGGATACGCGACCCTTGTCGGGTTGACCTTTACTCCTGAAGTGTTCGCCTGCGGAGTCGATGTGGTGGGGCCCTCGAACCTCAATACGCTCCTTGATACCGTGCCTCCGTACTGGGAGCCGGAGATCGCCATGTTCAGGACCCGTGTGGGAGACAACTCGACTCTGGAAGGGAGACAATTCCTTGCTGAAAGGTCTCCCCTAACTTTCGCGGACAGAATAGAGAGGCCACTGCTCATAGGACAGGGTGCTAACGATCCCAGGGTCAAGCAGGCTGAATCCGACCAGATCGTTGGGGCAATGACTGGCCATGGCATACCGGTGACTTATGTGCTGTTTCCGGATGAGGGACATGGCTTCAGGAGGCAGGAGAACAACATTGCCTTCATGGCAATGGCCGAGGCATTCCTCGCGAAGTGCCTTGGCGGCAGGTATGAGCCTATCGACAATGACTTCGTTGGATCATCTGTTACAGTAGTCACCGGCGAGACCGAAGTACCAGGTCTCGCCGAAAATCTAGCCAAAATGCCCGGGTTAAAGAGACATCCGAGAGGACAGAATAATGGTCACTGCAACGCCGACTCTTACAACTATCAACAAGACTGAAGCGCGTGCCCAGCGAGGCATGGTCGCCACAAAAGACATCCACGCAACGCGAGCAGGCGTGCAGATGCTTGAAATGGGCGGCAATGCCGTCGATGCGGCGGTCGCAGCCTGTTTTGCCATTGGGGTCGTCGAACCGATGTCGAGTGGTATCGGTGGCGGCGGATATCTCGTGTACCAATTGGGGGACAGGGGAGGAGTAGTCGGATTTCCGATGAAGGGTCCCCTGGCTGCCAAGCCGGACATGTATGAACTCACCGGCGAGGCCGCAGTCGGAAACTTTGGATGGGCGGGCGTCGTCAACGATGAGAATCTCGATGGTCCCCGATCAATCGCCGTACCTGGCGCGGTTGCAGGCTTGTGTGAGGCTCACAGGTTGCTTGGCAAACTCCCCCTCAAGGAGGTGATCGCCCCGGCTGTCTCTCTGGCGAGGGACGGGCACTCTCCGGGGTGGCACAACATGTACGCGCTGGGGCTGATGGCGTCACGCCTTTTCGACTTCGACGAGCTGCGAAACGTCTTCATGCCTGGGGGAAGGTTGCCCGCAGGTGATCTCACAAGCCCTGCTTTGCTTAAGCAGCCTGACCTCGGCGACGTGCTCGACGCAATCGGAAGAGAAGGCCCATCTGCGTTCTATGCTGGCGAGATTGCGCGGGCTCTTGCCTCCGACATTCAGGCTAAGGGCGGAATTGTTTCCGAGGAAGATCTTGCCGAGTATCGTCCATTCGTGTGGGACTCCGGCCTTGAGTTTGGCTATCGAGGACATACCGTGAGAGTGCCGCCGTTCGCATGTGCAGGGACGACGTCCGCCATGACGCTTCGGTCGCTTGACGGTTTCGACGTTGCATCGATGGGTCACAACTCAGCCGATGCGCTTCACGCTTACATATACGGCGCCCGCCTGGCCTATGCAGACAGGTTCGCCTACATGGCGGATCCGGCATTCGTCGACGCCCCCTGGAAGGGGCTTGTTTCAGACGGCTACACCGAGCTACGACGTGGACAGATCGACTCCGAGCGATTGGGAAATATCGAAGTCGGGGACCCGTGGGCATTTGATGAGGGCGCACCTGGCAAGAAGCTCGCTGCGAGCGCTCCAGCACTTGACGCTGGAACTACTCACCTGTGCGCGATGGATGGGGACGGTAACGCAGTTTCACTAACAAACACGCTGATGGCTGGATTCGGTTCCGGATTCGTTCCGAAGGGAACGGGCGTCGTGATGAACAATGGGATGATGTGGTTCGACCCGGTTCCCGGGCGGGTGAATTCGATCATGCCAGGCAAGTACCCACTGAATAATATGACTCCAGCCCTGGTTATGGGCGACGATGGTGTGCGGCTCGCCGTAGGTGCATCCGGAGGACGCCGAATTACCAACTGTGTAACGCAACTGATCTCGAAGGTCGTTGACTATGGCATTGGCCCCCAGGAGGCTATAGACTCGCCGAGGGTCGACTGCTCCCTGCCTGTCACCAGCGTGGATCCAAGGCTCTCGGCAGACGTGGTAGCGGAACTGGAGGGCAAAGGTCACCGCATATACGTCATTGGCGACAATCACGTGCAGGGCGGCTTCGCCAGCTTCGCGAGCCCTGTTGCCATCGTCAGGGACGGTGATGGCGGCTTCCGAGCCGGCGTGGATACGTTCCATTCAGCGTATGCTGAGGGACTCTAGATTCAGCCTCTAACGTGACTCGGTGTCCCACCAGATGACACCCTGCCTCACAGGTCTGGCACCAATGACTCGCCAACCCTCGTCCGTGGACTCGAGGTAGTCTTCGATCACTGCCTCGAGTCTCTGGCGGGCGGGGGAATCCTGGGCAAGGAACAGCCTGTTGGACAACTCCTCGGTAGCGGCGTCTACTGACTCGAATGACTGCGCTCTCGTAGAGGTCAACATCCGGATGCTGGGATAGACGTCCATCTCCCATAGCACATTCACTAGCTCAGGCATCGCTGGTAGGTTGATCCTGCGCTCACCGTGCACAGGCTCCCAGAGTGCTGCGACGTTCGACTGCGGGGAATCAACGAAAGACAACAGCACTACTCGTCGCCGTGCATGAGCGTTGATCTTCTCGATGAATGGTATTATGTCGGCGACGCCATAGACGACGTGTGAACAGAGGACAACGTCCTCTGGTTCAATTTCTGCAGTCTCCCACTCTGAATGGACGGAAGCGACGTTTGACTGCCCAGCCTCGTTGGTTGCTTCCTGCAACTGCTCCAGCATTGACTCTGATGGGTCAACCACTGTCACCGACTCGCACTTCAACGAAAGAGCGATGGCGAACCTGCCTGCACCGCCTCCAACGTCGAGCACGGTTGAAACGGAACCGATGAGTTCTGAGATGGCGTTCAGCGCCTCGTCGTCGTTCCGACGAGGGTCTGCCCTGAACATTGGGGCCAGGTTCTTCCAGAAGTCACCCTGACGCCACGATTCATCCATGACTTTTAGCGACTGTTCGTGATGTGACTCTACTCGGAGTCTCCATGATTCAGCTGCTGACTTCTGCATGTTTTGAGTCTTCCTGTTCCCTTAGATGCGAGTTCAAAACGTCGTGTACTGAGATTATGTCACCAGGTACGGCATGAATCCAATTTAATCAGACGCTGGAGGTGTGCCAAGTCTTGCGTCAGGAGGCTGGAAGTAGTAGATTCTCTGCATAGATTCAGCAGATTCTGGAATCGTTCAAAAAGGGAGCGTTTCAATGGTTACGCAGAATGGCAACCACGACAAGACCCTAGTAGTCGTTCAGCTTTCCGGAGGGAACGACACCCTCAACACCGTCGTACCCTACAACGACGGTCTCTATTACGACTACAGACAGACGGTCCACGTTGATGGTGACGCGGTGCATCCCATCAGCGACGACCTCGCGTTCAACCCGAGCATGGGACCGGTCAAGCGCCTGTGGGACGAGGGTAAGGTCGCGGTCATCAACGGGATCGGCTACCCCAACCCTAACAGGTCTCACTTCCGTTCGATGGACATATGGCACACTGCCATGCCGGACGAGATCGGCCGAGAGGGCTGGCTTGGCCGCGCAACACGCGAGTTGGACCCGACCGGCGACAACGTTCTGACCGCGGTCAACTTCGGAAGGGGAATGCCCAGGGCGCTTGGCGTAAGAGGTGTACCTGTTGCTTCCGTCGGAAACCTTGAGACGTATGGACTGTTCCCTGACGTGCAGGACGAGTTCCTGCGAAAGTACGCACTCGATGCATTCGCAAAGATGTACGGAGGCGCGCAGGGCAGGGACGCCGTTATGGACTTCCTTGGCCAGACGGGAACCGACGCGTTGAAGGGCGCTGATATTCTGAGGACCGCTCCTGCTCAGTACCAGTCCTCAATCGAGTACGCAGCCAATCCGATCGCTCAGAGCCTAAAGAGCGTCGCCCAGGTGATGCTGGCAGATCTTGGCACCAGGGTCTTCTACACCCAGCACGGCAGTTTCGACACCCACTCAGGTGAGTTGGTAAGTCACGCCAAGCTCTGGGATGAGGTCGCTGGTGGAATCGGCGACTTCTACGACGACCTCAGGGAGCATGGCCGTGAGAACGACGCCGTGATCCTCGTATTCTCCGAGTTCGGTCGCCGCGTCAAGGACAATGGCTCCGGCACGGACCACGGCTCCGGCGGCACCGCCTTCGTGATCGGAGGCGAGGTTAAGGGCGGACTCTACGGACAGTATCCCTCACTGGCGCCTGACATGCAGCTTGAGGGCGACCTTCACTACAACAACGATTTCAGGATGACCTATTCGACGCTGCTGGAACGCTGGTTCCACCTCGACTCCGAACCGATCGTTAACGGCAGGTTCGAGCAGTTTGACTTCCTTCCCGCCTAAGACGTCTCAATTGATTTCACACTCAGGAGGATTGTGCAGATGACCACCACTACGGCAGACGTTGCACTGATGGCCCATCTCATGCGCAGGGCCGGCTTCGGAGCCGGCCGCGAGGAGCTGGAGGAGCAGGTAGCAAGAGGCTACGAGAACGTAGTCGAGGACCTGCTGCATCCCTCGGCTGACAGCCGGGAGAACCTTCCCGACGATCTGATTCGTCGCTACCATGTCGACCAGTCTGAGCTTCGCCAGCTGGACGGCGCTGGCGCGTACTGGATGTACCAGATGATTACGACGAATCATCCTCTAGAGGAGAAGCTCGCGCTCTTCTGGCACGGTCTGTTTGCGACGGGCTATGCGAAGCTGAACCAGGCCAGGGCTCTCTTGAACCAGGTAGATATGTTCAAGCGCACAGGGTTCGGCAGCTTCAGGGATATTCTCATCGAGCTGTCCAAGGACCCGGCCATGATTATCTGGCTGGACAATAACGATAACCATGACGGCGCCATCAACGAGAACTACGGCAGAGAGCTGCTGGAACTCTTCTCGATGGGCATCGGCAACTACACGGAGGACGACATCAAAGAGGCGTCTCGCGCCTTTACAGGATGGACTCTGAAGAACGCCGAGTACATGTCCATGCGAGCCATGAAGGACTCGATCTGGCCGTATGGCCGCATCGCGTGGCACTTCGAGTACCGCGAAGATGACCATGACACAGGCGACAAGGAATTCCTCGGTGAGCGCGGAGCCTTCGGCGGCGGCGAAATTGTCGACATCATTTGCAGGCAGGACGCGACTGCACGGTTTATCTGCACGCGTCTGTTCCAGTTCTTCGGCGCTGACGAGATCGACGAGAGAGGGGAAGCTGCAATCGAGCAGATGATGGCTTCCTACTTCGAATCCGACTACGAGATCAGGTCGGTACTCAGGACCCTCTTCAACTCCGAGTTCTTCAAGGGTGAGGCGGCCCGTTATGCGCGCGTGAAGGCCCCTGTGGAAACAGTTGTTGGCGCGGTCAGGATGGCGGGGTCCTACCGCCAGCCGACCCTGGGCGTGAACCAGCTCGCCAGCCAGGCCTTCTACATGGGGCAGGGGCTGCTCCAGCCCCCCACGGTGGAGGGCTGGCACGAGGGCGTAGAGTGGATCGACAGCGGTTCACTCGTCGAGCGGGTGAACTTCGCCGCCAAAGAGCTTGGCAATCCCTCTAACCCCGGTGTGCGTGCAATCGTGGACAGGCTTGCCAGAGATGGCGGTACTGCCCAGTCGGCTGCCGACGTCGTGGACGGTTGCCTGGACCTGATGGGGCCCCTGCAGGTTGAGGACAGCACACGAGAGGCGATCGTCGAGTTTGCATCGCAGTTTGGTGACATGGACCTTGAAGCCGAAGGGTCGGTCGAGGCCGTTGCTAACGTTATGCGTCTGATCGCGTCGTCCAAGGAATACCAACTGGCTTAGACAGGCCTTCAGGAGCCAGCAAGACCGAAGGAATGAGCCGGTGTAAGTAAACGCCGGCTCATTGGCGACAGACCGGCAAGAAGCTGACGGAGATGGGGATTATAACTTGACCACACAGGAAAGCGCTACCACACTCAGCTTCGACTACCTCAAGACGATCGGCATCGTAAACAATGGCGACAACGGACGTGGGTTCGCTAATCCCTACGACATCGCCTTTCGTCCGGACGGTCGTATTTTTGTACTGAATCGTTGTGACCCTGCTCGTGCCGTGGCCATCAGGGTAGGCGTGCTGAATCTCGACGAAGAATACCTGTACGAGTTTGGAAACGGTTACGGTCAGGGGGACGGTCAGCTTATCTGGCCCGTGGCCATGGCTTTCGACAGCGAAGACCGTCTGTACATTACCGACGAATACAACAACCGCGTTTGCATCTATGATGCTGATGGCAAGTTTGTCAGTCAGTGGGGTGAAGCGGGCTCGGACCCCGGCCAGTTTGGCGGACCTGCGGGCATCGCAATCGATTCACATGACAATCTCTACATAGCCGATCAACAGAACGGACGCGTTCAGAAGATGTCGCCAGACGGAGAATTGATCATCGCCTGGGGCGAGCCAGGGTCAGGAAACGGTCAGTTCAACCTGCCATGGGGTGTCGGGGTTGGACCGGATGACGCAGTTTACGTCGCCGACTGGCGTAACGACCGCGTTCAGAAGTTCTCACCCGATGGTGACTACATACAGACCTATGGGAAGTCCGGTATGGGTGCTGGGGAACTTAGTAGACCATCCGGTGTCGCCGTGGCATCGGACGGAGTTGTGGCCGTTGCCGACTGGGGAAACGAACGGATACAGGTCTTCAATCCTGATGGCTCGTTCTTGACGACGCTCAGAGGACAGGCCACAGTTTCCAAGTGGGCCGCTGACTACTACTCGTCCAACCCCGAGGAATGGGAGCTCCGGCAGATATCGCAGCTCGTCCCGGACGAACTGCCTGAACACCTCCAAACCCCCTATCACACGTCCTCTCAGGTCGAGCCGTACTTCTGGGGTCCCGTGGCAGTCAGACTCGACAGAGAAGACAAAATGTACGTCGTCGAGACCAACCGCCACCGCTTCCAGGTGTACCAGAAGTCTTCCTAGTTAGACCTACCCACAGGGCAGTGTGACCCTGCTACGTTGGCGGTTGAATCAGTTCAACGTAGTTGCCCTCGGGATCCTGGATGTAGCATATCCCTCGCCTCTTGCCGTCCGGCATTTCGTGGAAGATTGGGGCGGTAATAAACCTAATTCCCTGTGCCTTGAGCTTGGACGCAAGGTCGGCGAGGTCACTGACGTTGAAGCAGACGTGGGCTGCGCCCAGTTGATGCCTGTGCAGGTGCCCATCCGGACTTGGTGGATCGATGAAGTGAACAAGTTCCAGGACGTGCTCACCTTCAGGCTTCCCGACGAAGACTAACGTCCTACGCGCTCCCGGAATGCCTGTGTGGTCGCCTTCGGGTGGGGCTACACTGTCGACCTCCCTCATGACATTTAGACCGAGCGTATCCCTGTAGAACTCCACCATCGCCTTGATGTCTTTGACAACGAATCCAGAGTGATTGAAGCCGGTTACCATGCCTCTCCTCCCTTGCCTGTTCTGTGCCGAGTTTACGTCACTGGCCACCATGCGACAATCTGCGTTGCATCGCTCCGACGGCCTGTGTATCCTTCCTTGACGGACGCAGGCATCAGCATGAGTTTCGGGATAGTTTCCTTGACTGAACGCATTAGACCACCCTGGCTCGCGGCCACTATCAGACGTCTGGACTCCTGGATCACGTGGGGAGTGACAGGCTTCGCGATTGGCCTCGCACTCGGCGTGAACTCAATTTCCGTTTGGCTGATCGCAATTGGATTGGGTCTGTTTATTGCGTATCTGGCGTTGCATGGCCCGGCCCGGCGCGAGACCGAAGGAGCGCTGTTCGCCTGCGGCGGGGTGTTCATGATCACCTGGATCGCCGGGTTTGTTGTTCGCGGGCTTGTACTGTGACTCCAGGTACCTTGACGGTTAAGACTGATCCTCGAGTCACTTGTGAGATATTCGGATGACTCAACGAACTGGCCGCCGTCGCGTACAGCTTTTCGTCACATGTGTTGTTGACCAGTTCTTCCCTGAAGTCGGTGAGGCTGTAGTAGACGTACTCGAGGCCCTCGACATCGAGGTCGAGTTTGACACATCCCAGACCTGCTGCGGACAGCCAGCATTCAACTCTGGATTCTGGAACGAAGCTCGCCCTGTCGCCAGAAGGCTCCTAGGCCAACTGGACCATTCTGTTCCCGTAGTGATTCCTTCAGGATCATGCACAGCGATGATCCGCAACTACTACGAGGAACTGTTCGCCGACGATCCGGTCAATCTCGCTCGCGCGGGTTCACTGGCTGGAAATGTCTATGAATTCAGTGAATTCCTCGTCGACAAAGTTGGTCCGCCAGAACTGGAGCAACTGTTCCAGACGTCCGCGGCAGATGAGGTCGAAGTAGCCTTCCACGAGGCCTGTCACGCCAAGCGCGAGCTTGGTATCGATGCTCAGCCAAAGTCCTTGATCGATGCAGTTCCCGGATTTCGTCGAGTGGATTTGGACCAAGCCGAAGTGTGTTGCGGATTCGGCGGTACATTCGCAGTTAAGTACGCCGATATTTCTGGCGCAATGCTGAGTGATAAGCTGGACAGCATTGAGCGAAGTGGCGCGGACGTCGTTTCCGCGTGCGACACAAGCTGCCTTATGCACATCGGTGGTGGCCTGCGCCGTCGCGGTAGCCAGGTTCGACCTGCCCACTTTGCAGAGCTTATTTCGCAGGGTCTCAAGGAGGACTAGAGCTTGGAGCCCCGCACCAGCCAGTTCAGACAAGGTTCGGCCAGCGCGCTAGCCGACAACCAGATCCAGCGCAATTTAGATGGCCTCTATTCCGGCTTCCACAGCGCCCGCATTTCTGCTTCTGGCGCGACAACGAATTGGGAAGAGCTGCGTGAACGTGGGCGCCAGATCAAGTGGCACGTAATCGAGAACCTGGACCACTACCTCGATCTTCTCGCGACAAATGTTGAGAAGGCCGGAGGGAAGGTCTACTTCGCCAAAGACGCCAAGGCAGCTTCGGACTACGTTGTCTCAGTAGCGAACAATCGCGGTGTCGAGATGGTCGTGAAGAGCAAATCCATGCTCTCCGAGGAGATGGGACTAAACGAGCGGCTTGAGTCCGAGGGGATCGAGCCAGTGGAGACCGACCTGGGTGAGTACATCGTACAGCTCGCCGGCGACACGCCGTTCCACATAATCGCGCCCGCGATCCACAAGTCTCGTGAGCAGGTCTCGGACCTCTTCGCTGAGAAACTAGGCACTGACAGGATAGAGGATATCGAGGAGCTTACCCGTGAGGCCCGTCGGCAGCTTAGGGAGAAGTTTCTGGCGGCAGGCATGGGCATTTCGGGGGCGAATTTCCTGGTAGCCGAGTCAGGCACCGTCACCCTGGTTACGAACGAAGGAAACGGCCGGATGGTCACATCCATGCCGAAGGTGCACATTGCGATCTCAGGTATGGAGAAGGTAGTCCCCTCACTTGAGGACCTTGGCCTGTTCCTGCGATTGCTGATCAGGTCGGCGACGGGACAGATGCTATCCAGCTATGTCACGACCGTGACCGGTCCGAGGCGCTCCGAAGAGGAAGATGGACCGGAAGAGTTTCACCTGGTAATTGTCGATAACGGACGCTCTCGCCTGCTTGCCGATGAACATCTCCGCGAAGGGCTTCTCTGCCTCCGCTGCGGGGCGTGTCTGAACGCCTGTCCGGTCTATCGAAAGGTAGGCGGCCACGCATACGGCTGGGTGTATCCCGGCCCCATTGGCTCGATTGTGTCCCCCATGTTGACTGGACTGTCAGACGCCAAGGACCTTCCATACGCGTCAACCCTTTGCGGGGCGTGCAAGGAAGCGTGTCCAGTCAAGATAGACATCCCGAGAATGCTTTTGTATTTGCGCAAGGAGCTCACCCAGGGGGATAACTATCCATCGGACAAGTCTGTTGACAGCGCAGAGAAGCTGGCAATGAAAGGCTGGCGCGCGTCGGTTTCCAGTGCTGGAACCATGCAGTTCGCCAACTGGGTCGGAAGACTCGGTCAGTCACTGGTTTCGCGACAATCGGAAAGCCCCGGACTGCCGGGTCCGCTGTCGGGATGGACTGATCACCGGGACATGCCTGAGCTAAAGGAGTCGTTCAGGTCTCGATGGAAGAGGCTCCAGAAGGAATGAACGAGCGGGCGGAGTTTCTACAGCGAATACGGACCTCCCTGGGACGTTCGGAGCCCGTAACCGCGCCCGCCGGCGACGCACCGCCTGCACGGGGGCCCGTCGATGAGTTGGCAGCCCGTGTCCAGGCCGCCGAGGGTTTGGCCAGCGGGGATGCTGATGCACTCATGGACGCACTCGCAACTTCAGGAGAGGCCTCCGGATGGGTGGTCAAAAGGGTGCCCAGCGCTGAGGAGGCCGGGCAGTACGTTCTGGAGGTTGCACGAGACCTCGAGGCAAGGTCTGCGGTCCACTCGCTCCACAACGTCGTCCAGGATGCATTATACGGCGACCTGTTTTCCAGCACGGGGATTGAACTGGTCCCAGTTGAGGTCGATCGTGCAAGCGAAGATGCAGAGAGTGAATCTCGCGCGACCCTGAGAGCCGCCATGGCCAGCGCAGACCTGGGAATCACGGGAGTTGACTACGCTATCGCCGAGACTGGCACCTGCGTGATCATACCTGCGACTGGATCCAGCCGCCTTGTGTCCCTTCTTCCACCGGTTCACATTGCACTGATCGAGCGAGGCCAGGTACTTCCGACCCTAGATGAGCTGTTCACATTGCGACGCCGGGACTTCGTCGATGGGGCAGTGCGAAGCTACATGAACCTCATCACAGGACCCAGCCGCACCGCAGATATCGAGTACAAGCTCGTGACTGGTGTGCATGGTCCCGGTGAAGTGCACATGGTGCTGATAGGGTAGGGGACACCAGGACCTAGAGGGTACCGAACACCTTCGCTCCAGTCCTCATGAGCCTCAGCATTCGCTCAGTTGACCGGGTTATGAGCTCAGCGGCTCGTTCTGAGGCTTCGTCGAGCGTCATAGGGCCTGTCGGAATCGAAAGCGCTCCGTCAATTCCGTGGTCGTGGACCAGTTCGTAGCGCTCTCCAAGTGTGCCAGCTATGGCGACCACTGGAATTCCAAGGGCCTGGGCTCGCCGCGCGACGCCAATAGGGGCCTTGTTGTACAGCGTCTGGTAGTCCAGTTCCCCCTCACCGGTAATGACCAGATCAGCGCCTTCCAGGTGCTCGTCGATGTTCACGATGTCCATGACTATATCGACGCCTGTGCGCAGTTCAGCGTTCAGAAAGGCCACCATGCCGCCACCGAGGCCTCCGGCAGCGCCAGATCCCTGAAGATGCTCGACATCTACATCTAAGTCTCTGCGTACAACCTCCGCGAAGTTCCCCAAGGCTGAGTCCAGACTGGCAACCATGTCCGGCGTAGCGCCCTTCTGAGGCCCGTAAATGGCCGATGCGCCCTCGGGACCGGTAAGAGGGTTGGTTACGTCACAGGCGACCATTAATGTCGATTCCAGGGCCCTGTCATCGAGACCAGACAGGTCGACCCTGTCCAGTTGGGCTAGAGCGGCGCCGCCCAGTGCGAGATTATTGCCGCTACTATCTAGCAGTGAAACTCCCAACGCCTGCGCCATTCCGGCTCCAGCATCGTTCGTTGCACTGCCGCCGATACCGACGATGAATCTGCGGAATCCCTCGTCCAGAGCTGCTGCAATCGCTTCACCAAGACCATAGGTGGTGGAGTTCAATGGATCCCTGGCATCTAAGGGAACGAGAGCCAGCCCGGAGGTACGCGCCATTTCAATTACGGCGGTTACTCCGTCGCCCATAGCTCCCCACAAGGCCTCTCTCTGCTCTCCCAGGGGGCCAGTTACCAGTGCAGTGCGTACAGAGCCACTGGAACCTTCGACCAGCGTCTCCAGGGTACCGTCGCCGCCGTCGGCAACGGGTATCAAGTAAGTGTCGGCATCTGGCAACACGTTGAGTACGCCAGCCTCCATAGCTTTCGCTGCATTGAGTGCCGAGATGCTTCCCTTAAAGGCCTGTGGTGCAATGACAATTCTCATATCAGGCACATTTTAGGGAACGTTGACAGCCAAGGGGAAGCTCGCTAGCTAAATGATTATGATATGGCCATAGGTAACTAGTACAATAGCAGACAATCATTGTGGGCACTTTGCCGTTTGCGATCAAGGTGTTAAACTAGATGAATAGTAGTATAGGGAGACCAAGTCCATGCCCAGGGAAAGAGCTACGCAGCCAACAAGGCAGCTGTATGCCCAGATAAGGGAGGATATTTACCTCGCTTCCAAGGCAAGGGCGGCAGAAATGAGGGTCCCACTACGGGAATTCATAGAGGACGCCCTCGAGTCGGCTCTTAGTGGCGAGCACTCTCGCGCCGATGTCCCCAGGTCCGTGTGGGATGACGAATATCTCGGTATGCAGCTTCGCCAGCCACTCGGTTCGCCTGTGGAACTCACCTCAGAGGAAGCAAAGGCGATAGTTCGTGAGGCACTTCAAAGGTAGCTCAGGTGTGTAGGGAGTCTTCGGACAATGAACGACGCGCTTATATTGGATACTGGTGTAGTAGAGAGCTTGTGGACGGGTGGTGAGGGAACGGGGTGGTTGGAGGCGGTCGTCAACGGAGACGGCAAGGCTGCAGTCTCGACAGTGACTGTGGCGGAGATGGTGCGGAAAGCTCCTGACAGGCGGGCGGAGATTCAGCTTGAAGCACTGCTGGACTCCGTCGAGGTACTCGACCTGAGCGCAACCGTTGCGAGGCGAGCGGGACAGATCGTACGTGAGCTTGATTCTCCAAATCCGGAAGCAATGCTGAGCGCCGTCGTCGCCGCAACGGCACTGGAGAATGGTCTGTCTGTAGCCTGTATAGACGATGAATTCTTTTCCGCTATGGGCTGCAGCATAGGAGGAATCTAGAGTCATTCGCCCGTCGAACTGCCGAGTCCGTTTCCCGGACAGCTCTTGGAAAGATCTAAGCGCAGTTTAGATTCGCTAGTCTATAATGACTGTGTAGAGCATCGCCGTCGGCGTAACCTTGGGCTGTCAGGTGTGCTCTCGGCAGAATCCGCCAACTCAGATCGGATGGCAACGGCACAATGTCAATGGTGCGCCGAACTCTCCTAGCCGTGGTTGTCATCCTGGTTGCGTCATCGTTTGCAGTGAGCGAGTTACAGGGGCAGGGCGGAGGTGGCGTCCTAGTGGGGCGCCTCGATTCACAGATTGATCCCGTGTCCGCCCGGGTTGTGAGGGGATGGATTGAAGACGCAGAGGCTCGCAGCGCGCGTCTTCTCGTTCTGGAGATCGACACTCCCGGCGGACGGCTTGACTCAATGCGAGACATGACCGGCGCGCTGTTGGACTCCACTGTCCCGGTGGCTGTGATCGTGACTCCCGCCGGGGCTAGAGCCGCGTCTGCCGGCACCTTTATTGTGGCTTCTGGCCATGTCGCGGCGATGACTCCAGGAACGACGATTGGCGCAGCTTCTCCGGTCGATGCAGGTGGAAACGACCTACGTGAAACGATAAAGGCCAAAGCATCCCAGGATGCAGCGGCACTTCTGCGTGGCATCGCTGCCCAGAGAGGTCGCAATTCTGAGGCGCTTGAGAAGACAATTTTCGAAGCCAGTTCTTACTCTGCGGAGGAGGCGCTTGAGCTTGGTGTGGTCGATCTTAATGTCCGAGACGTGTCCGATCTTATTGCCAAGCTCGACGGCACCGAGATTGAAGTGCAGGGGACGACAGTAACGCTTGCAACGTCCCAGGCTAGTGTCGAACTTCTGGAGGCGACACCCGTCCAACGATTCCAGGGATGGCTCGCCAACCCTCACCTGGTTTTCATCCTCTTCGCAGTCGGTGGGATCCTGATAATCGTTGAACTGGTTAGCCCGGGTGGATGGATCCCGGGTGCAGTAGGACTCGGCCTGCTGCTGCTGGCCTTTGTGGGAATTGGCAACTTACCGGTCAACTGGATCGGCCTCGCGCTCATGGGAGGAGGGCTGGTGCTGCTGTTCGTTGAACTTCAGGCGCCAGGATGGGGTGGATTCGGAGCAGCAGGCGGAATAGCCTTCGTCATTGGTGGATTTCTTCTGTTCGGTGACACGAGCGTTCCGGGCCTGCCCGCGCCTGACATGCGGGTGGGCTGGGCCGTACTGGCTGGCACGGCCGTGTTTATAGCAATATCCGTCTTTGGTCTATTCCACTTTTCCAGGAAGGCCCAAGACATCACGGTGGTTTCACGTGCTTCACAGATCATTGGACAGACCGGAGTAGTCAGGTCCACCCTGGATCCCATAGGCACTGTTCACCTGGCAGGTGAGTTGTGGACCGCAGAATCAGAGTCCGGAGACACAATCGAAAGTGGGGAGACCGTAGTCGCAGCAGAACTGGACGGAGTGAAACTTAGGGTCGTAAGAGAGAGCAGTTTAGGCGCCATATAAAGGAGCATCACGTGATTCCATATCTGAAGATAGTTCGCCAGTATGAACGTATCGCGATCTTTACCCTAGGTAAGTATGCCGGATTGCGGCAGCCGGGCCTGAGTCTGCTGTTCTGGCCGTTTCACGTTACCAGCACTGTTGACCTGCGCGAGGAGGTTATGGACATCCCACGCCAGACCAACATCACCCTGGATAATGCACCTATTGATATAGATTTCCTTGTTTACATGCGAATCATGGAGGATCAGGCGGAGAGGGCAGTTCTCGAAGTAGTTGACTACCATGCCGCCGTTGTCGGGATGGCGACTACTACACTCCGCGCTGTCATTGGCGAAATGAACGTGGATGACGTCCTGTCACAGAGGGAACGAATCAACGAAGACCTCCGCATCAAGCTCGATGATATAACAGGACGGTGGGGAATCAAGGTAACCCAGGTCGAGATCAGCGAGATCGAACCGGCGCGGGATATCCAGGAGGCCATGAACCGTCAGATGTCTGCAGAGCGCATTCGCCGAGCCGCGGTTACGGAGGCTGAAGGCATTAGGCAAGCAGCAATTACTGTCGCTGAAGGTGAGAAGCAGTCCGCCATCCTCCGTGCAGAGGGACTCAGGCAGTCCGAGATTCTGACTGCTGAAGGCGATCAGCAGGCCGCGATACTTCGGGCTGAGGGATTCAGCACTGCCTTGGACAGGATTTCGAATGTTGCCGAGGGGATTGATGCTAACACGCTCAGCCTTCAGTACTTTGACACGCTCAAGGCTCTGGGGAGCAGCGAAAGCACTAAGTTCATCTTCCCAATGGAGTTCACGAACCTGTTGAATCCGTTTATCAACGCCGCAACCGGAGCCGCAGCGGTAAACTCAAGGGAAGCAGACTAGCTGAAGTGGGCGACCCAGCCTGCTAGTAGCCCATTGAACCACGCATGGGGGATAAGTTCGGGCTAGATGTGGTCCTTGATCGCCCGAGCCACGGTCAAGGTCAGACCAGGCACGGCCGCGACCTCTTCAAGCGATGCCTCACGGATACCTTTGACCGAGCCGAACCTTCGGATCAGCATTCGCTTACGCTTGGGTCCGACACCGGGTACAAGGTCCAGGGTAGACTGCACACTCTTCTTCGAGCGCCGCTCGCGATGGAACGTGATCGCGAACCGGTGTGCTTCATCACGTACCCGCTGGACCAGGAACAGACCCTGTGCGTCGCGAGGGAGGACAATCGGGTCGCTTACGTAGGGAACGAATAGCTCCTCGTTCTCCTTGGCGAGGCTGGACAATGGAATGTCGTTGATTCCCAGCTCCAGGAAGACCTGTAAGGCTGCTCCAAGATGCCCCTTGCCGCCGTCTATCAGGACGAGGTCGGGGATGATTCCCCAGGCGTTTCCGTTATCGCGCTCACTTCCTCGTCCGTTTGCTTGGTTTTCTCCTCCAGCTGCTTCCGACTTCCGCGATTCAGAGAGTCGTTTGAACCGGCGTGTAAGCACCTCGCGCATCATGGAGTAGTCGTCCACACCGGCGACCGACTTTATCTTGAATCTGCGGTAGTGGGCAGACTTAGGCCTGCCATCTTCGAACACCACCATGCTGCCCACGGAATTTGTGCCCTGGATATTGGAAATGTCGTAGCATTCGATCCTGCGTGGCAGTTCAGGCAGACTCAGGGCTTCCTGAAGCTCCTCAAGGGCCTGTTGGTTGTTTGTGGACTCGTGAAGTCGGCGGACTCTTAGCTGATTCAAGCCCTGTTCAGCATTCTGGGCCACCATCTGGACCAGTTTTCGCTTCTCGCCCCTCTGTGGCACGTGAAGCTGGACTGCTCCCTGCCTCTTGGTTCGCAGCCATGCGACGATGGCTTCAAAGTCTTCAGGCAAGTGCTGAAGCAGAACTCGCCTGGGTACGTATGGGTTGGCAGAGTAGAACTGCTTGACGAAGGCTGCCATCACCTCGGCAGGCTCATCACCCTCAGACCTGTGCATCAGGAAGTTCTCGCGTCCGACCAACTTGCCTTGCCTGATGAAAAAGACTTCAACCCACGCGTCGCGTCCTTCCTGCGCGAGCGCGATGACGTCGACGTTCTCGTTCGAGAGATGGAGTACCTTCTGTCCCTCGTGGACCCTCTCGATCGCCTGAATCTGGTCCCTCAATACGGCGGCGCGCTCGAACTCGAGGTTTTCCGAGGACTCTATCATGCGAGACCGTATGCCCTTTACGACCTGGTCGGTACGGCCCTCGAGGAACAGCGCAACCTGGTCGATGATTTCGTGGTACTGGACCCTGTCGACCTCGCCGATACACGGGCCCGCACAACGATGAATGAAGTAGTCGAGACACGCTCGGTCATCGTTGCCGGTTATGGTCTTTGTGCAAGATCTGTACGGGAATAGCTTCTTAAGCAGTGCCAGAGTCTTGCGAACACTTGAAGCGCTTGCGAAGGGGCCAAAGTACCGGGCTCCGTCCTCACGTACCCTGCGTGTGACGTAAACGATCGGGAAGTCCTCGGTCGTATCGATCTTGATAAAGGGGTAGGACTTGTCGTCCTTCAGACGGGAGTTATACTGCGGTTGGTGCTCCTTGATGAGGTTGTTCTCAAGGATCAGCGCCTCCTGCTCGGACTCCGTTACGATGAACTCGAAGTCCACAATGCGGCGCACCATCTGCCTAATCTTGGGATGCAGTCCCCATGGACTGCCAAAGTAAGACGAGACCCGATTGCGAAGGCTGGCAGCCTTTCCAACGTAGATGATCTCCCCGGAGGCGTCGCGCATCAGATAGACGCCGGGCTCTGGGGGAAGGGCGCGAAGTCGTTGGGTAAAGACTGGAGTCTCAGCCACTGCCACGCTGCCAGTGGCGTCTCTGTGGGCTTCTATCATGTGGCCGAACCGAAATCAGTTCCCACCGAGCTGCACGGGATACGTCCCGGCCGGCAGGGTAACCAAGTTGTCGGGAACGCTAAATTCGTCTCATCCGAGAACAAAGGTGAGTACGGCGAGAGCAATCGCCATTAGGCCCGTCAGGGCACCAATTCTTCGCAGCTCAGAGCCCAGGTACGGATACATCTGCAGCGGCTCCATCGGAGCGCGGGCCCGGGACGACCTTCTGCGTGCCTGAGTTGCCACAGCGGGTGTGGTCTCCTGGGCCCGGGCTGTCGAGGGAGTTTCCAGCGCAGAAGCCGTAGCCGTCGCAGGGGAGGGGCGTGCCTGCCTGCGCACTTCCTGAACCTGCGGCTGCTCGGTAGCCTCTACTCGTGCCCTGCCTGTTCGCCGTCGACGTCTACCGCTGAGTTGGGCCTGGCGCGTTGCTGCGCGCTTGCTCCTGCCCTTGCTTGGCATTTGGATTCGCTCCTGTTGGGGAATGACTCCCTTTGAGGATAGCGGTCTAGCGGCGACTTGTAAAATTCACGCCCTCGGATGGGCTGTGTCATACTCGGAGCGGACATGCTCACTGGTCAGGTAGGTGTAGATCTGCGTTGTCGTGATGCTCGCGTGTCCAAGCAGTTCCTGCACGTGGCGCAGTGGCGCCCCACCTCTAAGGAGATGAGTGGCGAAGCTGTGCCTTAGAGTATGCGGAGTAACACGTCCTTCCAGTCTGGCTTCCGCTGTGTACTTCTTCAGGATGAGCCAGAAACCCTGCCTGGTTAACCTGTTGCCTCTCCTGTTCAGGAACAGCGCCGCCGGCTCCCTCTCGCCGGCCAGCGCCGGCCGGGAGTCTTGAATGTAGAGATCCACCAGACCTACCGCATCAGGATGAACAGGAATGATTCGCTCCTTGCCTCCCTTACCCTGGCATCGCACCGATCCGTCTGTAAGATCGATGTCCGCGAGGTCGAGAGCAGTCAGCTCGCTGACTCTCATGCCGGTCGCGTACAGCAGGTCCAGCATTGCCAGGTCTCGCAGCCCCTCAGGTGAATCCAGGGATGCTGGAACCGAGAGCAGCCTCTCAATCTCGTCGAATGTCAGGGGGTCGGGAAGTGAACGACCAACCTTGGGAGTGCCCACATTTGCCGTCGGGTTGTTCTCCAGGACCTGTTCCATGACCAGGAACCCGAACATCGACTTTAGTGATGCAATCTTGCGCGCTCTCGTAGTTTCCGAATATCCTAACTCGTGCAAATGAAGTACATAGTCTGAGATCGTCTGTTCCGAGATGTCAGCCCATGTGAATGGGCGGAAACGGCCTGAATACTGAGCGTCGAGGTACTCAGTCAACTGCACCAGATCGTTTCGGTAAGCGGCGATCGTATTGTTCGAAACACCTCGTTCAACTGTCATGTAGTGAAGGAAATCTTCGAGTTGCTCTCTCATGGAAGCCCTTTCGACACAGGCTGTGACACGGATTCCTTCAAGTGTACGGCCCATGTGCCCCGATTGCGTCCTGAGTTGACGGTCTCATAAGACGGAGATTTCGCGGATCAACAGTCCGAAACACCCCGCCGGGTTAGCCGTTCTAGTCGGAGACACTCCACATGGTTGATATCGTCGTTGGCCCAAATCTCGTCGCGTTCTCTGCGTTCGTGCTGAGCTGGCACGGATTCTTCAGTTTCATAGCAGTGGCGACCGCGGTGTTCCTCGTGGGCAGGTGGGCGCCCGCGCGTGGCATCCATCCTGACGACATCTACTCCATCGCTATCTGGGCAATAATCGGCGGAATTCTGGGGGCCAGGGCAGTCCACGTAATCGACCACTGGGACTTCTATCAGAACTCCCCTGGACAGATACTGGCGATCTGGAGCGGTGGAATTGGGCTCTGGGGAGGAATCCTCGGCGGGTTCATCGCCGGAGTGGCCTACGCAGCCTGGAGGAAGCACCCCGTGGGGGTAATAGCCGATCTGACCGCGCCAGCATTGCTGTTGGTCCAGACGATTGGCCGACTCGGCGACATCGTGAACGGGGAACATTGCGCCAAGGCCTGGGATTTTGCCCTGGGATTCATGTGGACGAACCCAGCCTCAGACGCGGCACGTTGCGCCAACGGAATCGGTGTGTCAGTTCAGCCGGTCATTGCCTACGAAATAATCTGGAATATGCTGTCGCTGATCGTGGTCTGGAAGCTTCGTAATCGGCTCCGACCGGACGGCATGCTATTCGCCCTATACCTTGCCCTGTACTCCATAGGTCGATTCGGAATCACATTCTTGCGTGAAGACCGGATCTGGGCGTTTGGAATGCAGGAAGCGCACTACATCGCGTTGCTGGTACTCGCGATCACTGTGCCGCTGCTGCTAATCAAGGCACGGCCTGTGCCGGCAGGCGAGGTTGCTGTCGAGCCTGAAGATGTGCAGCCAAGAGACAGTCGCACAAGGGCCCAGCGCCGCAGGCAGGACCGACGCTAGATTAGTCGAGGCTGTTGGGTAGGTTCGAAGTCTTCGACCACGAGTTGAAGACTCGTGCGTCCATTCCAGACGTTCGTCTCCATCTCATAGACGATATCGATGCTCGAACCGGTGGGCGCCTCCGCGATTCGGTCGCCCATTCGGAACGCTATCGCGTCCCAGGTCCTCTTGTCATCTGCGACCCTGAGCTTGAGGTGCTTCCCCGAACCCACGGATCGAGAGTCCACTACCCGAAGCCCACTCGCAGCGAACTTGGGCCTTGGATTGTCCTTTCCGAATGGCGCCAGCTTCTCAGTAAACTCGAACATGTCACGTTCCAAGGCTGATGGATCGCAGACCATATCAATTTCAATTCTGGGCTTACCTGACTGGATTCCCTGAGAGACCTGAACTGATTCCAATTGCTGGGCCAACTCGCTCAGGTTTTCGTTCGGAATAGTGAACCCAGCCGCCTGCTCATGTCCCCCGAATTGAGTCATAAGGTGGCCTGCAGGCTCGATTACTTCCATCAGGTTGAAGCCGTCGATGCTCCGCGCGCTCGCTCTGCTAAGTTGATCACCCACCGCGACCGCAATCACAGGTCTGGTGTACGTCTCAGCAATACGTGAGGCAATCAGGCCAACTATGCCGTCACTCCAGTCGCGCCTTCCCACCATTACGATTCCCGGAATTTCGTCGCCCCATCTCTCGAGAATCTGGCCTTCCGCCTGTTTAACGCCCTTCTCGGTTGCGGTTCTACGTACCGCGTTTAGCCTGTCGATCTGAGAAGCCATTGACCTGGCCTGAGCCAGGTCAGTTGTCGTGAGCAGGCTCAGGCTGATCCCTGGATCGGCCAACCTCCCGGGGGCGTTCAGTCTCGGGATGATCTGAAATGACAGCGAACCCGTGTCCAGGTTTTGTCCTCCAATGCCGGAGACTGCTGTAAGCGCCTCCAAACCAACAGAAGGGCTGGCGTTCATCCTTCGTAGCCCCTCAGCGACGATGTAACGGTTTTCCCCCTGAAGAGGCCCGACGTCGCCCACGGTTCCGAGGGCGGTGAGTGCGAGAAGCTCGGGTGGTTCCTGCCTATCCCTGTAGCGGTAGAGGGCCTGCGCCACTTTGTAGGCTGTGCCGGCGCCAGTGAGGTGCTCGAATGGGTATTCCGAGTCGGGCCGTCTCGGATTGACCATGGCGACGACAGGGTAGGGAGGTTGGTCCAATAGGAGGTGGTGGTCCGTGACTATCGTGTCCACACCGAGGTCGGAAGCCTCTTCTATTTCTGATTCGGAGGTCGAACCACAGTCCACGGTTACCAGCAGGGTCACCCCTCGACTCGCAAGGGACTGTACTGCCTCCAGTCCCAGGCCGTGGCCTTCGGCAACCCGGTCTGGAATGTACGATACGACATCCGCGCCTAGATCGCGGAGAGCGGTCGACATGACGGCTGTACCGCTGATCCCGTCGATGTCGAAATCTCCGAATACGCCGATCGTCTCACCCTGTTCAGCTGCCGTGATCAATCGGCTTACAGCAGCATCCATGTCTGGCATCAGCCAGGGGTCGTGCGAATGAGAAGTGTCAGGGGACAGGAACTCCTGAACGGAGGCCCCGGTAGTCAGGCCACGGTTGTACAGCAGCTGGCAATGTGCCTGAGGCAGACCGATTTCGCGGACAACGGACGCAGGTACTGTCGGGAGGATGGCCCAGTTAGGTTTCATTTCATTCTCCCGGAACGCCGCTTGGTTAGTTGGTATCTAGCTTGCGAACTCCTGGAAGACCAGGGAGGCGTTGTGCCCTCCGAAGCCGAAGGAGTTGCTCATGGCGCTTCTAATACGGCCCCGCCTCGGCATGTGAGGTGTGTAGTCAAGGTCGCAGTCAGGGTCGGGCGACTCAAGATTGATCGTAGGCGGGATCGCCCACTTGGAGAGCGCGAACACTGTCACTGCTGCTTCCAGGGCGCCACTGGCGCCAAGGAGGTGGCCTGTCATGGACTTTGTAGAGCTGATAGGTATGTTGTATGCCTCTTCACCGAACACGGCCTTGACTGCCATCGTCTCATACTTGTCGTTCAGCGGAGTCGATGTTCCGTGTGCGTTGATGTAGCCAATCTCGTCTGGCTGAACTTTGGCCTGGTTCAAGGCGTTTCGCATTGCGCGAGCTGCACCTTCACCCTCCGGGGCTGGTTGAGTAATGTGATGGGCGTCAGCAGTGGAGCCGTAGCCGGAGAGTTCTGCAATAGGCTCGGCACCCCTCGCTACGGCGTGTTCCAAGGTTTCAAGCACCAGTGCGGCTCCGCCTTCTCCCATCACGAATCCATCCCTTTCGGCGTCGAAGGGACGGGAGGCTCGTTCCGGTTCGTCGTTTCTCTTTGAGAGTGCATGGCAGGCATTGAATCCAGCAACCCCGATAGGGCAGACGGCTGCTTCTGAACCGCCAGCAACCGCAACGTCAGCATCACCCCTCCTGAGGGCTTCGAATGCCTGACCTATTGTGTCTGCAGCGCTTGAACACGCCGACACTGTGCTGTAGTTCGGCCCTTTTGCTCCAAGAATCATTGAGATCTGACCCGATGCCATGTCCGGAAGCATCATAGGGACCAGGAACGGCGAGATACGGTTAGGTCCTCGATTGCCGAGCACTCCGATCTGGCTCTCAAGAGTGATGAGGCCACCAATTCCGCTGGCCATCATCACGGAGACCCTTGTCTGGTTATCTGGAGTAACGCTTATCTCTGCCGCGTCTACGGCCTCGAGGGCGGCCGCTGCACCAAGTTGGACGAACCTGTCCATCCTTCGCGCCTGCTTCCTGCCGACTATCGAGTCCGGATCGAAGTCCTTGACCTCGGCCGCGATTGTTGTCCCGTGGCCTTCCGTGTCGAAAGCTGTGATCTGATCAACGCCTGACTTTCCCGCCAGGAGATTCTTCCAGGTTGAACCTGCGTCCAGCCCCAGGGGGCTGACGACACCGACTCCTGTTACAACGACTCTGTTTGCGTGCATCAAGTTAAGTCTCCCTCGGAGGGTAGGGCGCCGCCAGTTGCGAGTGCCCAGCGCAGATTCGTCCGGATAGGCCGGTTGATTATACCAAGTAGGTGCACCGTTTTCCCTGTGGCCGGAATTGCTCCCCGCCTCCGGCGTGACCCCTAGGGCTGTGCGGACTGGCTGTACATGGCGAAGAAGCTGGATGTTAATGCCTCGTAGAGGCTTTCGTCTTCGTCAATTGGAAAGCCAATATTGCGCGCAGCGCCAGTGGAGTCCCTTATCTCAAACATCAGTCGTCCCGATACCTGGTCGGCTGCCAGCACCACGCTCGCGCCTTGTGAATCAGGTCGCGCAAGTGTCCACGTGCAAATATAAGAGAGTGAGACACTGCCTTCAGGGGCGGTGATCGGTTCAGCGCCCCGGGTAATTTCCAACTCTCCCGTGGTTTCGAACACTGCGTCGTTGAACTTCTGCATGGCCTCGCAGATGAACGTGTCGTGCTCATCTGCAATGGTCCACAGCCGACAGACAAGCTCAACGTCGGAGTCGGCCGCAGGCAAAAGCGAACCTGCGCGCCGAATGAAGTCGGCCGCTTCGTCTCTAAGCTCTGTCATCCGCCGGACCCTGTCCAGCCAGGGATTTATGCTGGTGTCCGAGGGGTCTACAGTCACGGGTTTGTTACTTTCACTTTGCTTACCGGCTCGTTGTGATGGCTGGTGAGCACCGTGCTAGTATACATTGATCCAATTTTGGGGGCATCGAAACGGCTAAGAATATCGACAGTGGGGGAGCGCAAAAGACCGTGTGTCTGGAAACGCACGGGTGCAAGCTCAATCAAGCCGACACGCAGGTCTTGGCCAGGGAATTCGTCGAGGCCGGTTATGTACTGACATCCCAGGACGAGCCGGCTGACGTTTACGTCCTCAATACCTGTACCGTGACTCACGTAGCTGATCGAAAGGCCAGACAGGCCGCTCGGGCTGCGAAGCGACGCAATCCGAACGCAACAGTAGTTGCAACGGGATGCTATGCCGAACGTGCCCCCGGAGACCTCCGCACGATGCGGGAGGTCGACTTTGTCGTCGGGAACGCCGACAAGGAGTCCCTGGTCGCGATGCTGGAGGACGCTTCCCAAGGGCCAGATACCGCCTGTGCGATCGGGGATGACAGTGCCCTCCAGCCTCTGCTCAGGCTGCGTTCAAGGGCGATGATCAAGATCCAGGAGGGCTGTGACCAGGTCTGTGCTTACTGCATCGTTCCCAAGGTTCGAGGCCGGGAGCGAAGCGTCCCTCTCAGGCAGATAGTCGAATCTGCCAACTCCTATGGCGAGGCAGGCTGCCAGGAGGTTGTACTTACGGGGACTCAACTAGGTTCGTACGGTTTCGATCTACCAGGTGTCGACCTGACTTTGCTGGTCCAGAGCCTGCTTAAAGAGACCGATATCCCAAGAATCAGGATCTCGTCTCTCCAGCCCCAGGACATATCTGATGAGTTCCTGAATCTGTGGACGGACACGCGACTGTGCCCCCACTTCCACGTTCCACTTCAGAGCGGCAGTGACGCTGCCCTCAAGAGGATGAGGCGCCAATACCATGCCGCAGAGTTCCTTGAAACTGTGGGCCGGATTCGCGACGCCGTCCCAGATGTGGCCATTACCGCGGATGTCATTGTGGGATTTCCAGGGGAGTCCGATTCAGACTTCCAAAATACCCTGGCAACGTGTGTTGAATCGGAACTGGCCTCGGTGCACTTCTTCCCGTATTCGGTTCGTCCAGGAACTAGCGCGGCCTATCTTGAAGGACAGATTGACCCCAGGGTAAAGGCGGAGCGCATTTCCGAGCTTGCGGTCGTTGCCGCTGACCTGTCGATGCAATTCAGAAGTAGTTTCCTCAGGCAGAGCAGGGCAGTGCTGTGGGAGAGACCGACAAATGGAGGCCGTCGAGGCCATCGAGTCTGGTCTGGCCTTACGGACAACTACATTCGTGTGCGTACAACGAATGAGGCCGACCTCTCCAATCGAATCATGCAATCTAAGCTGACGGCTTTAGACGGCGACTGGATGACTGCAGAGGTCAACCCTCTGTAGCTTCTCCTAGACTTCCACTGGTACCAACTGAGGCACGCCGCCTCGGTCCTGTACGTAGGCCGCGTTGCAGTCGTTCCCGTGCCCGAAGACGATCATCCACCCGTCACCCATTGCCATTTCCAGTAGCTCGCGCTTCTGCACCAGCGTGTCGTTAGGGAATTCGGCCGTGGCCGGTATGTGATGCAAGGGTAGGTGGAATGGGGTAGGGATGAGGTCGCCGGCGTAGATGATTCGTTCGCTGCCGTACTCGATGAACACGACCTGGTTCCCCCTCGATGGGCCCTCCATCAGCCTCACACTGACACCCGGGGCGATCTCTTTGTTGCCATCCACGAACTCGATCAGGTCGCGGTCCGCTAGTGGCTCGAAGTCGTCCTCGTAGAAGGATTGGGCGTAGCGCTCATTGGGTGAGTTTGCTGCCTCCCATGACGCCTTCTGCACCAGGTATTTGGCTTTGGGAAACATCGGAATAGCTGCCCCGGTACGGTCTAGCTTGGTGCAACCCCCGCTGTGCTCGAATTGGAGATTGGTGAGCACAACTATGTCGATGTCCCTCGCCGTCAGGCCAAAAGACTTCAACCCTTTTGTCAGCTTGTTGCCGTTCAGGCTGTAATCAGCCTTCAGCTCCACCATTCTTTTGCTGCCGGCACCGGTGTCGACCAGAATATTGAGGCCTGGTGTCCTGACGAGTACTGCGTTCAGACCCAGGCGAATCCTGTTCCGGCGGTCGGGCTTAATGAACTGTTCCCACTGGGTGCGGGCGAGCTGCCCGAAAATTACTCCACCGTCGACCATAAATGTGCCATCTTTAACCAAGTTGATTGACGTATTCCCAACATCCACCTGTGCAACCTCCAAGAAATGAAATACAGAATCTCAAATGAATCTCACGTAGGTGGGTGGAGACAGCGTTTTCCACTAGCGCGCACCTACGCGCGGTCGTTCACGGCCCAGGCTGGCGCCACCCGAGTAGGGTGCTCCCAGAGACATCGAAAGTGCGCAAGTCGCCACATACGGGCGCATTAAATCTTGCACGTCTAGCAAGGTGACCCGTAGTCGTTGGGTCATGCAGTTGAACGATGCCAGTTGACCTGGCCGGAGAGGCGAATGCAACGGTCTTTCACGCTGCATAATCGCTTTCTATCCATTAGCGGATTGGGCATATCCCCCCGGAGCCCACGCCTCTAAATTTATGATCTGTTTCGAAAATTGTCAAGCGTGAGAACGTATATGTTTTGGCAATATTCGTGTGTAAAGATTTTATGCCAGCTATGATTAGTGAAAATCGGTTACATAAACTGGCAACACCTACGAAATACGTAATACACAGTAGCATGACTTCAAGATGATTACGCAGCCCCCATAGTTAGGGCAGCGCGAAAACACAAGGCCCTCTAGTGGCCGTCATGTGTGGAAGTCACCACAGGGACTTTGACTTCAGCGGAGCTCTTCTACTGCGCCCCTGAAAGCCTCAAGTGTCTGCTCTACGTCCGTCTCAGTATGGGCGGCTGAGATGTAGAACTTGGATGCCCCTTTGAACACGCCGCGTTCAACAACACCGGCGTTGAATTTACTCATGGTCGCTGAGTCGGATGTGAGTGTGTCCTTGTGGTTGGTGATCTCCTGGTCAGTGAAGAACACGTCGAACAGCACGTCTTCGCCGGTCACCTTCGCAGGTATCTCCGCTTCGTCGAGCATATTCTGGAGGGTTGTCCTTAGCTGGTTCCCAGTTGCCCTCATGCCCTCGTACGTCCCCGGCCTGCGTAGAATCTCGAGCGTCTTGAGACCTGCAACTGCTGCTATTGGATTGCCGCTTAGTGTGCCGATCTGCGGCATGAAGTTGTCAGATGAGACCGCCTCGGAGTCCATATGTGACATGATCTCGTCGCTGCCCGCAATCGCGGTAAGCGGGAAGCCCCCTGCGACGGCTTTACCCAGGGTGCAGATGTCCGGTTTGACACCGTAGAACTCCTGGGCGCCTCCATACGCGAACCTGAACCCCGTGACCACTTCATCGAAGATCAGTGGTATCTGATACTCGTCGGCCAGGTTCCGAAGTCCCTGGAGGAATCCGGGCTGCGGAGGTATAAGCCTCTGGAATGGCTCGACTATGATCCCGCCGATTTCGTCGTGGTACTGTTCGATAATCTCCCCGGCCTTCTCCAGATCGTTGAAAGGCGCTATGAGCACTTCATCCTGGATCGACCTGGGGATTCCGGCGGAGTCCGGCGATGGATGTGGATACCCGTCTGGATTCGCCGAAAACACGCTCATAAGCGCGTAGTCATTCATCCCGTGGAATCCACCTTCGAACTTGAGAATCTTGTCCTTGGCTCTGTAAGCCCTTGCAGCTCTCATCGCATATAGGGTCGCTTCGGTGCCAGTGGAGCTGAATCTGACCTTCTCAGCGCAAGGAACTGCGTTGACGATCTCTTCGGCGAGTTCTATAGCATGCTCGTTGTTTGCGAAGAATGTAGTCCCGTTCGCCAACTGCTCGCGGACGACTTCAATCACCTCGGGATGACTGTGTCCAATTAACATTGGGCCTGACCCGAGCAGGTAGTCGATAAACTCGTTGCCGCTGGAGTCCCATATGCGGCTACCTTCGCCCCTCGCGATTACTATGTCTTGACTAACGTTGCCGAGGTTTCCGCCTGGGAGTACTCTGTGAGCTCTTGCGACCAGTTGCCGTTCGTAGTCTGACTGAGGGCTGGGCATGGGTAGTCTCCTGGGTAAGTTCCGAGTGCAGCTAGGGCCATCCTGACAGTTAGAAATCTGGGCGATTATAGCAGAGCCCTAAGTCACTTATGGTTTCTTGCCATATAATGACTGACGATTACCCCAAACGGAGGATCATCATGGACATAAATGTAATTCAAGGGAACATCGCTGAGCGCGAAGACGCTGCAATAGTCGTAAACCTGTTCGAAGGCGTGTCGCAGCCTGGAGGCGCGACAGGAGCAGTTGACTCCGCACTGGGCGGAGCCATCACCGACCTGATCAGCGAGGGCGACATAACTGGGAAGCGAGGTGAGAGCACGCTCATCTACTCTTTGGGAAGGCTACCAGCCAAGCGTGTTGTCGTGGCAGGACTTGGTAAGTCGTCAGATTTCACCTCCGACATCGCCAGGGGCGTCCACGCCGAGACTGCACGACTACTGTCCTCCAAAGGTGTGGAGAGCTATTCGACCATCCTCCATGGCGCTGGCATTGGTGGCCTGGGTGCAGGTGAGTGCGCACAGGCCGCAGCTGAGGGCACTACCCTGGGACTCTATTCATTCGAGAAATACAAGTCCAACAGCAATGACTCGTCGATCAGCGCCGTGAATATTGTCGAATTCGATCAGACGAAGCTTGATGAGATATCCCACTGTGCGAAACGAGGCACAGTAATCGCCAGTGCAGTGAATCTGGCCAGAGAGATGGGCAACGAGCCCGCCAACCACATGACGCCAACGAGGATGGCAGAGATCGCTCTGGATGTGTCCAGAGAGGGAGGAATGGACCTGACGGTTCTGGATCGAGCCGACATTGAAGCCCTTGGAATGGGGTCGTTCGCAGGCGTCGCACAGGGGACGGAAGAGCCGCCGAAGTTTATAGTGATCAGGTACGAAGGCGATCCTGACAACCGGGACAACAACCTTGGATTGCTCGGAAAGGGCATTACATTCGACAGCGGAGGGCTGGACCTCAAGTCTGCCGAGGGAATGCTCACGATGAAGAGCGACATGTCCGGCGGTGCATGTGTTATCGGAGCCATGAAGGCCATCGGTGCCCTGAAGCCCAGGATCAATGTATGGGGAATAGTGCCAGCTACAGAGAACATGCCGGGCCGCCGTGCGCAACGTCCTGGTGACGTCGTGCGGGCCATGAACGGCAAGACAATCGAGATTGGCAACACTGACGCCGAGGGTCGACTGGTACTAGCTGATGCCCTCTGCTACGCAGTCGAAAACGGATTGACCAGAATCGTCGATGTCGCAACACTTACCGGTGCGGTCGGCGTGGCGCTCGGAAATGGCGCTACTGGCGTTTTCGGAAACGACCAGGAGTGGGTCGACACTGTAGTCGGGGCAGGTAACGGGGTTGGCGAGAGAATGTGGCAGCTTCCCACATTCTCGTCATATTCTGAGGAGTACCGGAGTGACATTGCTGACATCAGGAACACAGGCGGCAGGGGAGCCGGCGCGATAACCGGTGCGCTGATCATTGGTGAGTTCGCAGGCGACTCCAAGTGGGCTCACCTCGACATCGCAGCGACAACCAGGACTACGACGGCCAAAGGCATCAACCCCAAGGGCTCGACCGGAGTGCCTGTACGTACCCTGGTGGAGCTAGCCTCAACCCTCGCAGATGCGGATCTGGATTGTTAAATTGAATGGCTTAGCATTTCTGTGCTAGGCTTTGATGTAACTCTCGTGGAGGCCCATTGCCATGAACAAAACCTCACGGTGGACCTTCATTACGAACCACGGATTGGTGCTTAGCTACATCTCTCATAACTCGACGAGTACAGCACGAGAGATTGCACTCAGTATCGGGGTTACGGAAAGAACCACCCACAAAATTATATCCGACCTGGAAGAGGCCGGTTACATCACTCGTCGCAAGTCTGGACGCCGTAATGTCTACAGCGTCGATCCGAACCTGCCTCTGCGTCACCATACCAAGAAAGACATCATCGTCTCAGAACTTCTGGAGGCCCTGACTAGCAGGGATCTTCACGAGATCATGGAGTTGCCCGAGGAAAACGGGGCCGCCTAGCCCGATTGAACTCTGTTTCGTTGACCACATTCAGGGGCCGGTGGGTGGGCGTGGCCAAGCGGTAAGGCGCCAGGTTGTGGCCCTGGAGATCGAGGGTTCGAATCCCTTCGCTCACCCCACTCTTCACTTCCTCACAGCACCTTTGACGCCGCTGCACGCTAGGAGAGCCGCCTGATGTCTGGTCTATTCGCCTCCGTGGATACTCTTCGCGTAGGTGACCCGCAAGGCAACAGGATGGTTCTGCGCATCGTTACGCAGAACGGGCACGTAATTCACGCCATTGGCGTACCTCAGGACTGGCCCTCGAGGACCGGTCCCACGTGGTGCTATGTGTATGAAGACGATGGCACCACCCTGATTGACCCCGGCGCACAAGGCTCATTCCCAGAAGTGGAGGACGGCCTGCGTGTCGCAGGGCTGTCAGTCAGTGACATTGATCGTGTAATCGTCACACACGGCCACTCCGACCACGATGGCTCAACCGCTGAGCTCGTTGACGCAGCAGCTGCAAAGCTGCATGCGCATACGATGTACGCTGCTCTTATTCCATTCAGTCCTTGGGAAGTTCAAGACCGCTCGTCGTCTCCTTTGCACGCGGAAATGAACCGAGTGGTTTCCGGCAACAGTGACCGACGTAGCGAGTCATATGCTGCCAGGAACAGAAGATACGTCGAAGCCCGGAAGGGCCTCACCGTGCACCATGAAGTGGGAGACGGGGATTCGATCGGAGATCTGAATGTGATCTACGCTCCGGGTCACTCTCCAGATGAGCTGTGCCTGACACTTGATGGGGTGGTGTTCACAGGGGACCATGTTCTACCCGAGATTACGCCTCACCCGACCACCAAGGCTGGCTACTCTGATCACGTAATGCGGGAGATTCCGTCTGCGTTTAGCAATCCAGCCAGCGCTTACGGCCTGGAAGTGTACATGCGCTCCCTGAAAACCATCTACGATTTGGGGGAGACCAGGGCAGTGCTTCCTGCGCATCGTCTTTTCAACAGAGGCAAGTTTAATTTCGTCTCCGTTATCAGAGCGAGGGAAGTCATTACCCACCACGGCGACAGAATGTCCCAGATCGTCCGACACCTGGACGATCGGCCCACTGGCCTCGAAGATGTAACCAGGGGTGTATTCGAAAGCCGTAAACTCTCAGGCGGCAACCTGTTCATGGCAATGTCCGAGGTGGTAGCCCATGTTGAGCTCCTGCAGGACTTTGGCGATGTGGAGTTCACCGAAGAGGCAAAACTCCGGCATACAGGGTCAGAGGAATTTCGCGATTTCGTTCGCGACTTGGTAAACTGAGTATGGACTTAGCAGTCCGAGGCGTCCCCTTCAAGCGCCCGTAGCTCAGTGGATAGAGCACTGGTCTTCGGAACCAGGTGTCGCGGGTTCGAATCCTGCCGGGCGTGCCACCCCTCTACACGCTCCCGGCACCAGGCCAAGTGAGCCACGGTCTGTCTCCGTCACTTCACCCCGCAGCTACGCACGCCCCTTAATGCAGGCGCATTAGCTCCAGAACGCCACGCCCACCATTCCGGGGCCAATGTGTGCCCCCATCACTGGCGTAAATTCGGCCACAAACAGCTCAAAGCACTCGAATTCAGTAGCAATCAGCGACGATAGTGAATCAGCCTGCTCAGGCGCCTGTATGTGCATGACCATGGCATGAAGCGGGCCTTCGCAAACTCTGTCCTTCATAAGAGTAACCACCTTGGATGCGGCGTGAGCTGCTGTCCTGGGCCGTGCGACCTGGGTGATGTTCGACATCTCAAGCTCGAAGATCGGCTTGAGCTGCAGAAGTGATGTTGCCAGGTGGGCCAGACCCGGAACTCGGCCTCCTTTCCACAGGTAGTACAGGGTGTCCACGTATGCCAGCAGACGAACTCGCTGTCGGATATCGGATGCCGCATTGTAAACGTCATCCAGACCAGCGCCGGTTTCAGCGGTCTTCAGTGACTGCCATGCGATCAGGCCCTGCGCGCCGACAGCGGTAAGCGAGTCTATAACTCGCAGATCGAATCCCGGCCTGTGGGCCCGGAATTGGCGACTGGCAGCCTCAGCCGAGTCCAGGCTTGAACTGAAGCTCTTGGAAACAGTGATGCACAGTATGGAATCGGCTACCTCACCAGCCTCTCCAAAAGCAGCTAGGAAGTCCCCGGGAGTTGGCGCAGATGTACTCGTCCGCCCCACATACTGTCGCTGCATCTCATAGAAGTCAGACGCGTCGAGGTCCACTCCGTCCCGGTATGTCCTGTCGCCAACGTGAATTAGCATCGGCACCGAGAAGGTGAGAGGGTCACTCAGAAAGCCATCTGGGACGGTTGCGGCGCTGTCGACGACGATCGCGACTCTGCGCTCGGAATCTCCGCGGCTCACGATATCTTAAGCTCTGGGTCTCGTATGCCCAACGGTAGGCGCCAAGCTGAGTTAAGCTTAGCGATCCATGTGGTGTCTGATAGGGGTCTCTGGAAAGGCGTCAAGAGCACGATATTACCGTGTATGGGATCTGGTCTATGAGTGGGTAAGCTCCCTGATTATCTAGTGGCGAAAGTATGTCGTCAATGCAGCACCATGATTGAATGGGTCTCTGGCGCTGATGTAGAATTCAGCCGACAGGAGGGGCTCCCCAGTGGAGAACAACCAGATCGCCAAGCTGCGTCGAATGCGGGACCATGGACCGCAGAACTACGAAGTGAACCGGCGCATAGCAGATGGCATCTTCTCGGTGCTGAACGACCACAGCTTCCTGCCCCTCGACACACCGCTCCTCGAGCAGACGGACCTGTTCGTACGAAAGTCTGGGGGAGAGATCGCGGAAAGCCTGTACACCTTTTCTGACCCGGGCGGCATAGCCGTCAGTCTCCGTCCGGAGTTTACTCCTTCGGTGATCCGATGGTTCGTCGAGAACATCGGTCATGAGCCGGGCAACCACAAGTTCCAGTACGTAGGGCCTGTCTTCAGGTATGGAGGGGCACGGGGAGGGCGTAATCGCCAGTTCACGCAGTGCGGAGCAGAGTTAATTGGGACACCGGCCCACGTGGGAGACTCAGAAATCCTCGAAAGCGCTGCGCAGTGCCTGCACGAATCCGGGATCTCGAATTACTCGGTCAGACTGGGCCACATTGGTCTGGTGAGAGAGCTCGTGAGGTCCCAGGGCCTTGCTGAGCCGCTCCAGATGTTCATCCTTGCCAATTTGGATGCAATTGAGGATGGCGAGGCTGGCATTGAGAGGCTTACAGACCAGGCCGCTGCTGCAGGTCTGGTGTTTCGTTCTGACTCTGAGCACCTTGACCTGCCGGCAAGGGACGACGCAATTCCGGCCTTAGAGGCATTGGGTCGTTCGCTGCCCGGACCCACGGGCAGGAGAAGCCGGGAACAGATAATGGTGAGACTCGCCAACAGGATGCGAAAAGCCGTTCCCGAGTCCGACTTCAGGTCAGCATTGACCAATGTCTCGGCCCTTTTGAATTCGCCCACTACTGTCTCCGACCCCCTTGAATCGATTGCAGCGGTGATGGAGTCAAGTGGGGCATCTCTGTCGGCTGTGGACGAACTGAGTTCGGCGTTCGGTTCCGTCTCACGAATAGGGGATGATGTAACAGTCGAATTGGACCTCTCGTTTGTAAGAGGGAGGGCCTACTACACGGGGATCGTGTTCGAGTACACGTCGAAGGTCGATGGAGTGGAGGCATCGCTCGGCGGCGGCGGCAGGTACGATGACCTCGTTAGAGCATTCGGCGGCCCGAACACTCCGGCGTGCGGGTTCGCGCTGAATCTGGACGAACTGGTGCTGGTTGCCCAGGCAGGGTCCGTGGGAGCTTCGGCGTGAGTAGTGCAACGCTCAGATTGGGCCTGCCAAGTAGTGGAGCATTGCACGATCCTTGCATGTCGTTCATGCGTGCGTGCGGGCTTTCCGTTTCGAGGGCTAACAGTCGCCGTTACATCGCCGAGGTGAGATCTGTTCCAGGGGTCACGGTTATGTTCCAGCGTGGCTCAGATATAACTGCAAAGGTCGATGATGGTGCCGTAGACCTCGGAATAGTAGGTAAAGACCAGTTCCTCGAGACGCGAAGAGAGGACGGGGACAGCAGGGTAGTCGTTGACGGACTTGGCTTCGGTAGAAGCAATCTGGTCATGGCCGTACCTGATGCCTGGGTAGATGTAACGTCGATGTCCGACCTGGCTGAAGTTTCAGAAGAGTTTCGGGACATGGGCCAGGACCTGAGGGTCGCAACAAAATACCCTCGACTGATACAGCGGCACCTTCTGGCCCACGGGGTTAACTACTTCAGCCTGGTCCAGTCCAGCGGTACCCTGGAGGCTGCTCCCGCCATGGGTTTTGCCGATATCATTGGCGACATTACCGAGACCGGCTCGACTATCCGGGAAAACCGCCTGAAACAGATAGAAGGCGGGACTGCGATATCATCTGACGCCTGTGTCATTTCCAGGAAGATGGACCCCGTCCGTGACACCGCGCAGCTTGCAGCTGCCCGGCTCCTGTTGGAGATGATGGAGGCTAACCTGGGAGCAAGAACTGTCGTTAGGATTACCGCCAACATGAAGGGCGAGACGGCCGAGGAAGTGGCCGAGTACGTCCTGCGCCATTCTGATATCTCAGGACTTCAGGGCCCCACGATCTCGAAGGTGTATGCCCCTGATGGCACTGGATGGTTTGCCGTCACTGTAATCATCGAAGAGAGCCGGCTCCTCTCCGCGGTCGACACGATCCGTGAGATAGGCGGCACCAGCGTAACAGTGGATAAACCAAGCTACGTGTTTCAGTCTGAGTCGACCTCATATTCGAGACTCGTTCAAGCCGTGTAGCATGCCCAACCTCCCGGCTCACATCCAGCTTGCCTCCTCGGCAGCATCACAGATCAAACATCCTGACATCGAGGCGTTCTGGGGATACTTCTGCCTTGGAGCAACGGCACCTGACATCAGGGCGCTGACCAAGAGGGCTCGATCTGAGTACCACTTTGTGGAATTGGACTTCGAGACAATTGGCACGGGCGTCGAGACGATGTTCGCCGCATATCCCGAGCTAATGAATGCCGCAGAGCATGACGGTCCCACACGTGCATTCATGGCTGGTTACATCACTCATCTGTTGGCGGACGAGTCCTACATAGTTCGTATGTTCAGGCCCTATTTTGGCGTGGACGGGGTCTTTGAAGATGTGGAGCTGGCGAAGGTGTTGGATCGGGCCCTCCAGCTCGATTTCGACCGGCGTGTCTGGGACGATGCCAGAGAGGCGATTGCTGGTGCGGAAGTCGAATTGGCGAACGTCAACGTGAGATTTCTCCCCCCGGAAGACCTCCAGCAGTGGGAGGAGTGGGTCTACAGGGTCGTTGACGGCGGATTCTCGTGGGATCGGCTTCGTTTCATGGCACGCCGGATAGCGGCCGGAAATGAGGAGCACCCGGCATACGAACATGCGGATGCCTTCCTCGATTCGGTTGATGGATGGCTGAATACCCTCTATGACTCGGTTCCCAGGTCACGCGTGGATGAGTTCACTGCTGAAGCCGTCGACACGTTGACCGACGGACTCAGGAGCTACCTGTCGTGAAAGTTGTCCACGGTGTAGAAGCTGCTCGGGACGCGCTGTCAGTAGGTCGCCGTCTCGATCTCGCATCGGTTCCCGACTCATTCCTGGACACAACTGAACGCGTCTTCGGCGAGCGACTATCCCCTCTGGACACGGTTTCAAGGATCATCGACGATGTGCGAAGTAAGGGGGATCATGCGGTACGCGCATTGAATCTCGCATTGGATGGCGCCGACAACGAAGCTCTTGAGGTCAGCGCCACCGATCTGGACGCCGCATCCGACTGTGTTGACCCTCGGGTACTGGAAGCCTTTTCGCATGCCGCCGAGAGAGTCAGACGCTTTCACGAAGCCTCAAAGCCGCGTGACTGGATGGACTTCGCTGCCGGTTACGGCAGTATTTCAAGGGCGTGCGAGTCGGTCGGTGTCTATGTACCGGGCGGCAGCGTCCCGCTGCCCTCGACGGTGCTCATGACAGCCATCCCTGCGAGGGTCGCCGGTGTGAGTGAGATTATCCTGTGCTCCCCGGCTAGCCGGAACGGCCTTTCGGATCCAACTGTACTGGCGGCAGCCAGGATCGCTGGAGTCGACAGGGTCTTCACAATTGGAGGCGCGCAGGCAGTAGCAGCGATGGCGTACGGGACCGAGACAGTGCCGTCTGTTGACATGGTATGTGGACCGGGGAACGTGTTTGTCACCCTTGCCAAGAAGCTCGTTTACGGCGACGTTGGAATCGATGGACTGTACGGTCCGACAGAGACGCTTATATTGGCTGACCACACGGCCAACCCGACCCTATGCGCGGCCGATCTGCTTGCGCAGGCGGAGCACGATCCGATGGCACGTCCAGTTCTCCTATGCACGTCGGAGGCTTTTGCTGATGACGTAAGCCGGGAAGTGGATTCCAGGCTCGAACGACTGGAACGCGGTTCAGTAGCCCGCGCTTCGGTAGAAGGGCAGGGTTGCATTGCCGTAATCCCTGACCTGGCGGACGCCTTGGAAGTTGCGAACTGGTTCGCGCCCGAGCACATGTGCCTGAGCGTTGAGGAGCCCTGGAAGTGGGTGGGAGCTGTCAGGAACGCGGGTGCGCTGTTCATTGGAGACTTCTCACATGAAGTACTTGGCGACTACGTTGCCGGACCCAGTCACGTGATGCCTACGTCCGGCACTGCGAGGTTCAACTCTGGCATCGGAGTGCACACATTCCTGAAGACTACGCCGATAATTGCACTGGACGACGAGGAATCAATCGCCTTATCTGACGCGGCTGCAGTCATGGCTCGGGCCGAAGGGCTCACTGCGCACGCAGAGGCCGCTGAAATCAGACGTGAACTCAGATAAGAAACAGTGGAGAGTCGAGAGGAGACAGCAGTGCCAGGAAAGAAAATAGAAGGGTTGATCAGGTCCCACCTGACTTCCGTCCAGACCTACCAACCCGTAGATCCGCCCGAGGTCCTGGCGGAGCGCGCAGGAATATCACCGGAGTCAATCGTCAAGTTGAACGGGAACGAAAACCCATATGGCCCGTCTCCAAAAGCTGCCGAGGCGGTCTACAACGCTGATCTTCACATTTACCCTGATCCCTTCCAGCGCAGGCTGCGAGCGGCTCTCTCAGATTACACAGGATTTGATGAAGCGAACATTATCGCTGGCGCAGGCAGCGACGAGCTGATCGACCTACTGTTCAGGTTGTTCATCGAGCCCGGTGACGTCATTCTGGACTGCGAGCCGACATTTGCCATGTACGCATTCTGTGCGAGGGTTGCTGGTGGTGAACTGAGGTTGATCCAGAGAGACGAGCTTTTCGAGATCGATCTACAGGCCGTACGGGACGCTATCGACGACACCACTAAGATCATATTCATAAGCTCGCCGAACAATCCCACGGGCAACATGGCATCGGAAGCGCAGGTAAGGGCGCTGCTGGACACGGGACTCGTAGTAGTAGTCGACGAGGCATACTATGAGTTCAGCGGAGAAACGGCGGCAGATCTAATCCAGGAGTACGATAACCTCGTCGTGCTACGCACGATGAGCAAGTGGGCTGGTCTGGCTGGCCTGCGCATCGGCTACGGCATCATGGACGATGCCCTTGTGAATCACATTATCGACATCAAGTCGCCATACAACGTGAACGTAGCTGCTGAAGCAGCCGCTCTAGCCTCGCTTGAAGACAGTGAGTACCTGTTGGGCAATGTTAAGTCGATAGTGGACGACCGCGAAGAGATGTTCAGTGCACTCGAAGAAATCGATGGGGTCAAGCCGTGGCCCTCACAGGGCAATTACATACTCTGTCAGCTTGACGGACCAGAGAAAGCCGGGGACATGGTCAGCCAACTGGCTGACAAGGGCATCTTCGTGCGCAACTTCGGGTCCGACAGACTGACCGACTGCTTCAGGGTGGCAATTGGTACCCCCGATGAGAACACGGCCTTCCTGAACGCCGTCCGGGAGACTTCCCAGTGACGTCTGGAGATCGTGTCGGGCAACTAAGTAGGGACACTGCGGAGACTCAGATCTCCATTGAATTGAACATCGACGGGGCAGGCGATTACCAGTTACATGTGCCAAACGGCATGTTCGAGCATCTTCTGGCTCAGCTTTCGAGGCACGGGCTAATCGACCTTACCGTGTCCGCCGACGGTGATACCGAAGTCGGGCTCCACCACCTCGTTGAAGACGTCGGAATCGTTCTCGGCAGGGCCCTCGCCGATGCTGTAGGAGAGGGTGCCGGAATCAGGCGGGCTGCCCACACGTTCATGCCTCTGGACGAGACGCTGGCTTTCACTGCGGTCGACTTCGGAGGTCGCGGCTACTCGGTTATCGATGCCGAAATCGGTGACAGCGACATGGGTGGTCTTTCAGGAGACCTCATAAGGCACTTCCTGGAGTCTCTTGCGAGAGAAGGGCGGTTCAACCTGCACGTCAGGATCGTCTCCGGGGTCAACAACCACCACAAAGCCGAGGCCATCTTCAAGAGCCTGGCCAGGTCGCTCAGAACCGCCCTGGAACTCGATCCCCGCCATGCAGGACAGGTGCCCAGCACCAAGGGGACTATTTCTTCGTAGGGCGTGCTTGCAGACTTGCAGGGAGACTAGTCCTCGGCGGCTTCCAGCTCGAACCTGAATTCCTCGATGATGGGATTCGCGAGGAGTTGGTCGCACATCTCCGTAACTCGGAGGCCGGCTTCCGCGCGGTCCTGCTCATCGAGCCTGACCTCCATGTACTTGCCGGCCCGCACGTCGGCGACCGAGTCGAATCCCAACTGGTGCAGACCGCCTCTGATGGTGAGTCCCTGAGGGTCGTTTACACCGGGCTTGAGAGTGACGTAGATCTTCGCCAGAAACATCGAGCTACCGAGGCAGCCGGTACTCAGGAGCGTTGGGCGAACTTTCGTGCGCGTTGACGAATTCCCGAATCCTGTCTTCGTCAAATTCATCAAACTGGTCCAGGAACGTCCACGCAGTTATGGAAATCCGACTCTCCATATCGGGGTACGGACTCATAATTAGCTTGCCGCCGCGATCGATGCCTTCCTGTACAAGCCCGGTTAGCTGGCCAACAAGTTCAGGGCATCCGTCGGGGCAGTTGTAGTGAACGTTTATGTACCCGTGCTCCAGGTTGTGGAGAAGCACTTCAGGCTCGATTGGTTCATCGTAGATTCCCCAACGTGCCGGTGCCAGCGGAAGGTCATAGTGCCAGCCCGAAGTAGGTGGTATCGAATTGTACTCAGGGTGGTCCTCCCCAGGACTCACGTGGGTAGCCCCCTGGTCTGCCATTCGGACCCCCGGTCCATCAGGCGTTCCTCCCTGGAACAGCTCCCCTAGAGGAAGTCCAGGCAGAATGATCGACAGGACCAGTGTAGAGGCCACGAGCGCGACCGCGACGCCTCCCAGCCAAATGTAGACTCGCCGCCGACGCTGCCTGCGCGCGCGTCTTGCACGGCGTGCCTGAGTAGGCGTTAGCCTCGTACTAGAACTCCGTCCCCCGGATGCTGTTGCCATTGTGTAGTTCGACTCCGCGCTTTACTTCTACTACTGGAGGTCTTGCCCTGTCAGTTTCTTGAACGCTTCAGCATATCGCTCGGTTGTCCGCGCAACCACGTCTTCAGGTAGCTCGGGTGCTGGTGGCTCATGGTCCCATCCGGCGTCGTCCAGCCAGTCCCTAACGAACTGCTTATCGTAGTTTGGCTGTGACTTGCCCGGCTCATATCCCTCGGCATCCCAGAACCTGCTCGAGTCCGGGGTCAGGAGCTCATCGATGAGTATCAACTCACCGTCGATGGTGCCGAACTCCAACTTGGTGTCCGCGATAATTATGCCCTGCTGTCTTGCAAAGTCCCGGGCGAACTCGTAGACCTCGATAGTGGTGTCGCGCAGGCGTTCAGCCATCTCCTGGCCGACCATGTCTACGACCTCTTCGAAGCTCATGTTCTCATCGTGTCCCACTTCGGCCTTGGTGGTGGGAGTGAACAGCACTTCGGGGAAGGGATCTCCCTCGCGGAGACCCTCCTGCATTGGCTTGCCCTGCACCGTTCCAGTGCGCCTGTACTCGGACCACGCTGAGCCGGTTATGAAGCCGCGAACGACGCACTCGACGTCGATCCGGTCAGCCTTCTTGACGACCATGGCACGCTTGGCCACATCATCAGGCACGTCCAGGTCCGAACGATCGGCCGCCATTGCAATGAGGTGGTTAGGCACGATGTGTGATGTCTTGTCGAACCAGAATGCGGATATCTGGTTGAGCACTGCGCCTTTGTCGGGAATGCCTGTGGGTAGCACCACGTCGAAGGCCGATATTCGATCGGTTGCCACCATCAGTAGCGTATCGTCGTCGATCGGATATGTGTCTCTAACCTTGCCTCTATAGAGCAGATTCGGAAGAGTAGTCTCCGTGATTGCGGTCATTTGGTCTGTGACCTCCTTGGTCAACTGACAGCTTAGTTGAGTCCGATTCTGTCGAACACGTCGTCGACGAATCGGACGTAGTAGCCGTAATCGAAGGTGTCGTCCAGGTCTGCCTGGCTCATATACATCGTCACCGTGGGATCACTTCGAACCAACTCTCTGAAGTCATGGTCTTCGTCCCACGTTCGGGAGGAGTTGGTCTGCATGACCTTGTAGGCGTCGTCCCTGCTGACACCCTTTTCGATAAGTGTGAGCATGAGCCTCTGGGAGAAGAGGAGTCCCCTCGTCATCTCGATATTTTGAATCATGCGCTCTGGATAGACGCGCATACCAGCTACGACACCTGTGAACAGATCCAGAATGTAGTCCAGCGCCATGCACGAGTCTGGAAGGATAAGCCTCTCCGCGGAGGAGTGGCTTATGTCACGCTCTCCCCAAAGAGCTACGTTTTCAAGGGCAGTAACTGAGTGACCGCGGATCAACCTTGCCAGGCCGCACACCCTCTCGCTCAGCTCTGGATTTCGCTTGTGTGGCATCGATGACGAGCCCGTCTGTCCTTCAGAGAATGGCTCTTCCAGCTCTCGAATCTCAGTACGCTGGAGACCTCTGACCTCAGTGGCGAATTTCTCGAGCGAGGCGGCGATTACGGCCAGTGTAGTGATGAACGCTGCGTGGCGGTCACGCTGGACAACCTGGTTGGAAACAGGAGCCACGTCAATGCCGAGCTCCTTGCAGACTCTGGCTTCTACGTCGGGCGGCACGGTCGCGTGAGTTCCCACAGGTCCAGAGATCTTGCCAACCGCGATGTCCTTCCTGGCGTGGCGAAGGCGGGACCGGTTCCGGCGCATCTCGTCCCACCAGAGGGCGAGTTTCAGTCCCAGGGTAACCGGCTCCGCATGCACTCCGTGAGTGCGCCCCATCATAAGTGTGTTCTTGTGCTCGACGGCGCGGGTTCCGAGCGCCTCTATGCAGCGCTCGATCTCATCTTCGAGGGCGTCTGCTGCAGCCACGAGCTGGAGACTGGTAGCTGTGTCCCAGACATCACTGGTAGTCAGTCCAAGGTGTAGCCAGCGTCCCTCCGGGCCAAGTCCTTCCGTGACCGAGCCCAGAAATGCTGTCATGTCGTGCTTGGTGACTCGAAGTATCTCGTTCAGCCGGTCAATGTCGTATTCCGACTTGCGGAGCTTACGCATGTCTTCTTCAGGTATTACACCTGCGGCAGTCCATGCCTCGCACACTGCAAGCTCGACCTGAAGCCACTTATCGTACTTGCTTTCGTCTGACCAGACCTGCTTCATTCGAGGTCGGGCGTATCGTTCGATCATCTTGGGTTCCCGTGCCTGTTAGCGGCTTCTGAGTGACTCTCGGTAGTCATCATAGGCCTTTTGGATGTTTTCGTGCTTCCCACCCAGTATCTGTGCAGCCAGGAATGCGGCGTTTCGTGCACCCCACGATCCGACGGCGACACACGCCACCGGGATGCCAGGAGGCATCTGTGCGATCGCATACAGCGCGTCGATACCCTTGAGATCGCTGGAGGGTATCGGGACTCCAATTATGGGCAGTGTAGTCCAGGAAGCGAGGACACCTGGAAGGCCTGCGGAACCGCCGGCTCCGGCTATAATTACCTCAATGCCACGTTCCCTTGCCGTGATCCCGTACTCTCGTACCCTGTCCGGGGTGCGATGGGCGGACATCACCTCGACTTCATGCTCGACACCAAGTTGGTTCAGGACTTCTACTGTCGGCTCCATTGCGGGCCGGTCGGAACTGCTTCCCATAAGAACGCCTACGAGCGCCATGATTCCTCCTCAGATAGATGCAGCAATGTCAGTTCGATAGTATGAGTTTGCAAACTCTATTTCGCCAGCCAGGTCATACGCCCGAAGTCGGGCGTCAGATATGTCTGTGCCTCGTGCCGCTGCAGTAAGCACTCGACCACCTGACGTGACGGTCTTCTCATTTTCGATACGTGTGCCTGCATGAAACACTATGAAGTCGTCCGAAGTCTCCGGAATTCCAGTTATCTCATGACCGGTCTCATACGATCCTGGATATCCATCAGACGCCATTACGACGCCAACCCAGGAATCGGTGGCCCATTCGACCTTAAACTGTGACAGACGCCCTTCAACCGTTGCAAGTGCAATGTCTAACAGATCGGACTTCAGCCTTGGAATGACAACCTGCGCTTCAGGGTCACCCATACGGCAGTTGAACTCGAACACTCTCGGACCCTCGTCAGTGATCATGACCCCGGCGTACAGGATGCCACGGAAGGGACAGCCCATTTCGGACAACTGCCTTGCCACCGGCTCCACGATCTCTGACCTTACCCTGGCTTCTAACTCAGAGTCCCAGAAGGGTGGGGGACTATAACTGCCCATCCCCCCGGTGTTGGGTCCGAGATCGTTGTCGAAGATGCGCTTGTAGTCACAGGCGACAGCGACCTCTGACACGTATTCGCTGTCCAGGAATGCGAAGACACTGATCTCCTGGCCTTGCATCCACTCCTCGATCAGCACGGTGCTGCCAGCCGCCCCAAATGACCGGTCGACAAACATGGAATGTGCTGCTTCGCGAGCCGACTCCTGATCGTGGGCCATGACCACACCCTTTCCGGCAGCCAGTCCGTCTGCCTTGACGACGTATGGAGGCGCAAGTGTGCTGATGTGAACAACGGCCGATTCGTAGTCTGTGAAAACACTTGCTTTCGCCGTGGGTACCGCTGCGGCACTCATAACTTCTTTGGCAAAGGCTTTGCTGGACTCGATTCGGGCCGCCGCTCTCGTCGGGCCAAAGATCGGCAGGGAGTGCTCAACGAAACGGTCAACCAGACCCTCAGCAAGCGGCACTTCTGGACCGACAATGGTGAGGTCTACAGTTTCCGCTCGGGCAAAACCCAGCAGGCCGTCAATGTCCTCGGCGTCGATATCGATGTTCTGCCCAAGCTCCGCAGTGCCGGCATTTCCCGGAGCGATGAACAGCTCAGGAGAGTGATGGCTGCTGGCCGCCTTCCAGGTCAAGGCATGCTCACGCGCCCCGCCTCCCACGATGAGTACTCTCACCAGGAAGCTCCGAGTCGGCGAATCATTCCCACTCGATTGTGCCCGGCGGCTTGCTTGTAATGTCGTAAACGACCCTGTTTACGCCCGGCACTTCGTTTGAGATGCGGCTGGACATTCGGGCCAGCACATCGTGCGGTATCCGGGCCCAGTCAGCGGTCATGGCGTCATCACTGCTGACTGCTCGTATGGCGATCACGTTGCCATAAGTCCTGAAGTCTCCGGTGACGCCAACAGATCTCGAGTCGGTCAGAACTGCAAAACTTTGCCACAGTTCGTTGTAGAGTCCGCTGCGTTCGACCTCTTCCATGACGATCCGGTCGGCGTCCCGCAACGTATCCAAAGCGTCGTGGGTTACTTCGCCAACAATGCGGATCGCTAGACCCGGGCCTGGGAAGGGTTGTCTGTTGACTACCTGCTCAGGCAAGCCAAGTTCGAGTCCAACCTGCCTGACCTCGTCCTTGAACAGGAACCTCAGAGGCTCCACAAGGTCCATTCGCATGTGTTCAGGAAGGCCCCCGACGTTGTGGTGAGACTTTATCTTGGCGGATACGTCGTCTCCGGGAACGTAGCTCTCAATAACGTCAGGATAGAGCGTACCTTGGGCGAGGAAGTCAACTTGGCCGAGCCTCGAAGCTTCCACTTCGAAGACGTTGATGAACTCCTCACCTATTATCTTTCGTTTGGTTTCCGGGTCTGTAACGCCCCTGAGTGCGCCCAGGAAACGCTCGGTGGCGTCAACGTGGGCCAGGTTCATTTCCATGTAGCTCTCGAAGGTGTCTCTGACCCGCTCGGGTTCACCGTGACGGAGCAGCCCGTTGTTGACGAAGACGCACGTCAATTGCTCTCCAACGGCGGCATGTACGAGCGACGCTGCCACTGCCGAATCTACACCTCCAGAGAGGGCGCAGATGACCTTTCCATCACCTACCTGGCTCCTGATGGCCGCCACTGATTCGGCGACGAAGTTACCGGCGTTCCATGATCCAGTACATCCGCATACTCCGTACAGGAAGTTGTGAATGAGCTTGATTCCCTCTGGAGTGTGCACAACTTCAGGGTGGAATTGGAGTCCTAGTCGTCCAGCCCCGTCTCCAAGGGCGGCAATTGGCGAGTTGTCCGTATTTGCCAGAGCTCTGAAGCCCTCTGGCATCTCGGTGATGTTGTCGCCATGGCTCATCCATACCTGTGGCGAGATCGAGACACCCGCAAATAGTGGTTCCCCTGCGGCAATGATCTGAAGTTCGGCATACCCGTATTCACGGTGAGTTCCTGGTGCAACTCGACCGCCGAGCTGGTGGACCATGGCCTGCATCCCGTAGCAGATGCCAAGTACAGGGAGGCCAGAGTCATAGACCCAATCTGGAGCGAGTGGAGCACCGGTCTCGTAGACACTGGCGGGCCCACCGGAGAGGATAACGCCCTTCGGGCTCAGGGGCTCAACCGTCTCCCAAGGTGCAGTGTGTGGAATGAGTTCGCAGTAGACATTCGCCTCCCGCACCCTGCGGGCTATCAGGCGAGAGTACTGCGATCCGAAGTCCACTATCACAATGGACTCGCTGGACGCAGACACTTCAGCGGGTGTGTCCGAGTGCCGCTGACTGGCGCCAGGGGCATCCTTGGAGTACATCAACGCACCCATTTTACTATTGGAAGTAGGGGTACCAATTTACGATTCAGGGCGGGGTTAAGACATGGCTCCGAGCAAATTTCAGGCTAGCACCTGTGTTACATTAGGGTCAAGCAAATGCATGCTGAATTGCGATCACTTTCACGACTATTCTTGTCCCGTTCGGGCCTCAGGCGGCACATCTACAAATGCTTTCAACGTCACTCAAACAAGCTATAGATATCCTCCGAAATGGCGGCGTGGTAGGTATTCCGACTGACACTGTCTATGGTGTTGCCGCCAATGCGCTTTATGAGAAAGCGGTCGATAAAGTGTTCGATCTAAAGGGAAGGGAAGATACTAGTCCGATTCCGGTCTTGATTGGGCAGGTAGAAGATCTGTACAGGTACGGCAGGGAAATCCCAGACGAAGCAATAGAACTTGCACGGGCATTCTGGCCGGGACAGATGACCATTGTCGTGCCTAAGGCCGACATCATTCCTTCAGTTGTATCTGGAGGGCTGGACACGGTGGGCCTACGAATCGCCGACCATCCCGTTCCCCGTGAGTTAGTCTCGGCCCTGGGGGCTCCAATCACGGCGACGTCCGCAAACATCAGCGGAACAGATGCGCTCTCGTCTGCGAAGTCGGTCCTCGAACAGCTTGGGCACAGCCTGGATATGGTGTTCGACGGCGGTGAGTTGCCGCCTTCGAGACCCTCTACGGTCGTGGATGCTTCTGTTAGCCCTCCAAGAATACTGCGCGAAGGCGCGGTACCAAGAGCGGCAATTGAACAAGTGACAGGCTCAGCTTAGGGCATGTAGAATCGTCGCGCAGGCGTGAGGGCATTGAGAGAACATCAGCACCCGCTTCGTCCGCCCTAATCCAGACCTGCTCGGTAGTTGCTCCATTGGCGTCCAGTTCCCAGCTTGAGGAATACAGCGACCTCGTAGACAGCGAGCTGAGGCGCGTTGTAGCCACTCGAGACCTGCCCCTGTATTCGATGATGGGGCACCAGTTGGGCTGGAGTGCAGACCCCGGGTTTGATCAGGGTTCCCCTCTCCGGAGACTGGGTTCACTCTGCCTGGGCACCTGTGCAGCTCTAGGCGGCAACGTCGAGGACGCACTGCCCGCCGCTGCCGCCATCGAACTGGTCCAGAATTTCTGCGATATTCATGATGACGTCCAGAGTGGTCGAATAGAGCGGGATGGACGAGATACCGTCTGGTGGAAGTGGGGCCCAGCTCAGGCTATCAACGCTGGCGATGGAATGCATGCCCTGGCGAGAATGGCCCTCCTGGGCATGAAGGAGAGAGGTTTCGGCCCCGAGTCTGTGTTTGAAGCCATCCGTGTCCTTGATAGGGCCAGCCTGGCGACCTGTGAAGGCAGGTTCATGGAGTTGGAGTTCCAAGAACGGCTGGATTTGTCTTCTGATTCTTATCTGAAGATGGCGACATTGAAGACAGGATCCCTCTTCGCATGCGCCACTGAATTCGGTTCTCTGATATGCGGAACGAGTCCTGACGACAGAAACCCGGCAGTTGAATGGGGACGAAGTCTAGGTGTCGCCGCACAGATTGCTGAGGACCTCCAACAGATTTCCAGCGCACTTGAAATCGACGGCGTCCCTTCTGACGACCTGATGAACAAACGAAAGCTCTATCCCGTCGTCTGGGCGTTTGAGGAGGCAACTCCCCAGCAGAGAAGGCAACTTGGTGACTACTACTTTAAGCGGGTCCTTGACCCATCAGATGCAAAAGGTCTGGCAACCCTGGTTGACAACATCGGAGGAACAGAACAGGCTCGATCTCAGATCGACGCTCAGTTGAGTGAATCTGGGGACAGGCTGGCGAACGCGCTTCGGGACGAGTCCCGTAGAGAAGCCCTTGAGCTAATTGCACGGACAGCGGCTGGAATCTCATGACGCTGGCGAAGAGAAGCATGCGAGAACTCCCCCTGTTCCGAGGAGCTTCTGTACTGGTCAGGGTGGACTACAACGTCCCCTTTGAACCCGGCACTGGGGACATTTCAGATGACAGTAGGATCACCGCCTCTGTGGAGACCATCCAGCACCTGAAGGCCGTTGGATGCAAAGTGATCCTCTGTTCCCATCTGGGACGCCCAGGAGGCCAGAGAATCGAGGAGCTGACACTGGCTCCAATTGCTCGACGGCTCTCTGAGATACTCCGCGATGGGATCGCCTTTGTGAGTGATTGCATTGGCCCGGAGCCTGCGTCCACGATTAAGGGGATGTCGAACGGGGACGTGGCATTGCTGGAGAACCTTCGCTTTCACGTAGGCGAAGAGGCGAATGACGCAGTTTTCAGCGAACAACTTGCCAGACTGGCTGACTTCTATGTGAACGACGGGTTTGGCGCTGCGCATCGTGAACACGCCTCGACCTACGGCGTCGCCCACTATCTGCCATCGGCAGCCGGCCTGCTGATGGAGAGAGAGATCCAGGCGCTGAACAGGGTTACCGAGAGCCCGGAATTTCCTTATGCTGTGGTAGTTGGCGGGGCCAAGGTCATGGACAAGCTGCCGCTGATCCGTAATCTCTCCGACAAGGCCGATCTGTTCTTGATTGGTGGAGGTATGGTTGCATCGTTCCTTTCCGCTGCTTCTCAGGGCACGATCAACTTGAGCGTCGACGATGAAGAGCGCTCCCTTGCAGAAGGAATTCTGGATAACGCTCAGCGAAGTGGGTACGAGGTCGTTATACCCGTTGACGTGGTTGCGGCAGATCGATTCGCTGAGGATGCAGAATCACGGACGTGTGAGCCGTGTGAAATTCCGCCCGGCCACATCATTCTCGATGTTGGTCCCAAGACTGTCGAACTGTATGCTAGACGTCTAGCTGAGGCGCGTACCACAGTGTGGAATGGGCCAATGGGCGTCTTCGAGTGGGAGGAATTTGCCCAAGGTACTGTTGGAGTCGCCAAGGCAATTTCGGCCACACAAGCGGCCTATACCGTGATCGGGGGCGGTTCTACTTCCGACGCGGTCACATCCCTCAACCTTGTCGACAGCTACTCACACGTGTCCACTGGCGGGGGTGCCACACTGGAGTTTCTTGAAGGCAAGGAGCTGCCCGGAATCGCGGCACTTGACAGCAGCTCAAAGTAGGACTGGTTAGGCAAACGTACTGACATGCTTGTGGGACACCTGCCTCAATGATCGATCATCCGTATCTGAGCGAACTGGTCAGTCCCACCGAGAGCAAGATCGTTCTTTTGGTGGTCGATGGGCTCGGAGGCCTTGCCCGTCCTGAGACTGGTAAGTCCGAATTGCAGGAAGCTCGCACTCCTAATCTGGATGACCTGGCTCGCAGAAGCGCGTGTGGCATGACCGTACCTGTGGGTCCGGGCATTACCCCAGGCAGTGGACCCGGCCATCTCGCACTCTTCGGATACGATCCCCTAAAGTACGTGATTGGTCGGGGAGTGCTCGAAGCCCTGGGCATAGGGATCGAGTTAGGGATTGACGACGTTGCTGTAAGGTGCAATTTCTGCACGGTAGATGACCATGGACGACTGACTGACCGCAGGGCGGGCCGCATACCATCTGCCGAATCGGAGCCTTTGGTGGAGCAACTCGCTTCGATCACGATCGATGGGGTGGAAATATGGGTGGAGCCTGTGCAGGACTACAGGTTCGTGGTTGTGTTCAGTGGGCATGAGCTGGGCGAGGACGTGGGTGACACTGATCCTCAGCGAACTGGGGTCAGTCCGCTTGAACCGTTAGGCAGGGACCAGGTTTCGGTCGCTACCGCAGAGGTTGCAGGTCAGTTTATCGAAGCTGCTCGAGACATCCTCGGTTCCAGGCAGACTGCAAATATGATCCTGATGCGTGGGTTCTCGAAGATCCCAGCCTGGCCCGAGTTCGGTGCAAGCTATTGCCTGAGCCCGTCTGCGATTGCTGCGTATCCCATGTACAGGGGTCTGGCTAGACTGGTTGGAATGGATGTCATTCCCACGGGACTGGACTTTGACGCTGAACTAGACACGCTAGCCGGGCACCTCGAACAGCATGACTTCGCGTTCATTCACTACAAGTCTACCGACGCCGCCGGAGAAGACGGCGACTTCGAGGCCAAAGTCGGGGCGATCGAGTATCTGGACAGCAGGATCCACAGACTTTTGGAAATGGGTCCTGACGTCCTTGCCATAGCTGGGGACCACTCGACACCAGCAATAATGGCCGCGCACAGTTGGCATCCTGTACCAATGTTGATCAATTCTGAACTGACCACCGGTGTCGGGTCAGGAGCATTCAACGAAAGGGCCTGTGCCGCCGGGCCACTTGGCACTCAGCCAGCCACTTCTCTGATGCTTCAGCTTCTCGCCCATGCTGGTAAGCTAAAAAAGTTCGGCGCTTGAGTTAGCGGCGACTCGTAATCCATGCTATATCTGATGCATCCGAGCACTTGAACGCCCAGTCCGGTTCTTCCTCTGTCCTGCCGAGGATCTTCTATTCACGAAACGAGACTTCAATCATGCGCGCGATCACCATCGTCGGAAACTGGAAGATGAACACGACGCCCTCCGAGGCCGAACAGCTTGCGTCGGATATCAGACTCAATGTCGCTGACTCTGCCGATGCCACGGTGGTCGTGTGTCCACCTTCAATAGCGTTGGAGAGCGTAAAACGAGTCCTTGATGGCTCCGAAGTCGCCATAGGCGTTCAGAATATCCACTCCGACCCCCAGGGGGCCTACACCGGGGAGATCTCGGCTGAAATGGCCCGTGAGTTCGCAAGTTACGCTATCGTTGGACACTCGGAGCGAAGAGCCCTCTTCGATGAATCGGACGAATTCATCAGTCAGAAGGTTGCGGCAGCCGAGAGAGCGGGCCTGCGACCAATTCTCTGCGTCGGCGAGCCTTCTGACGTTCGGAGCGCTGGCGCAGGACATGCGGAGTCGTTCGTGACTACACAGCTCCTCAGTGGACTGTCCGACGTGACCGACATTTCAAGTGTCCTCGTTGCATATGAACCCGTATGGGCGATAGGCACGGGCCAGGCAGCCACCCCTGAAGTGGCTCAGCACATCGCATCAGCACTGCGTAGTGCACTGAGAGGGCGTTTCGGGGCAGCGGCTGACCAAGTGCCCTGCCTCTATGGAGGGAGCGTAAATTCCGGCAACATTGCTGAGTTTGTGCAACAGGCCGACATCGATGGTGCACTTGTCGGCGGCGCAAGTCTCGAGGCGGGGTCTTTCGCAGATATTGTGACAGCAGCGTCTCGGGTGAATGGATAGAGGTTGGGCTGGAGTGGGGCGACTACCCGTTCTATCCAAGCTCACACGACGCAATGATGCACGACAGGCGTCATTGTAGGGTAGGGGTGTGAGATGCCTGAGGAGCGCCGAGATTCGGGCGTGGAGCGTGAGTATGCGCCATTTTCGTCTGTGACGCCCGATGATCGTGACCCTGACGTTCCGGACCGGCTGATTGCCATCGTTGGACCAACCGCGGCCGGCAAGACTGAGTTAGCGATGAGGCTAGCTCAGTTTATCCCAGTAGAAATCATTGGGGCCGACAGCCGCCAAGTCTATCGTTACATGGATATCGGTACGGCCAAACCTTCTCCTGAAGACCAAAAACTAGTGCAACATCACCTTGTCGATATCATCGACCCTTCAGACGAGTTCAGTCTTAGTGAATACATTTGCCGCGTAAAACTAGCAAACAGAATCGCTAAAAGCAATAATAATGTTCCAATTCTCGTTGGTGGAACCGGGCAATATGTTATGGCCGTCCTCGAAGGATGGAAGGTTCCACGTATAGCGCCCGATCCCGAACTGCGTGCACGACTTGAAGATGACCTGTTGACCAATGGCCTCGAACTCATTCTTGACGAGCTCCGCAGTCAGGATCTTGCTGCATGGGAATCTGTAGACAAGAGGAACCCACGGAGGGTTATCAGGGCGATTGAACGGGCAAGGTCCGGCCACCGATGGGGGGAGAAACCCGTGCAGGCAAGGCCGTCGTTCGAGGCCACAGTAGTCGGAATCTCGGGCGAGCGCGCCGAACTCCACGCCCGCGCCGACCGAAGGTTTGACCAGATGATGAAGAATGGATTCATGGACGAGGTTCAGTGGCTGTTGGAATCCGGATACGGTCCTGAATTGCCTGCTATGAGTGGCATTGGCTACAGTGAATTGGCTGACCACCTCCTGAACGAGACTGATCTGCAGCTGGCAGTCCAGCGGGCAAAGTTCCGGACGCATCGGTACATACGTCAGCAGTCCAATTGGTTCAAGGCCTCAGATGAGAGGATAACCTGGTTCAACTGGGCAGGAATTGATAGAGCGGTTGACTTCGTCCGCGCTGCCTTCGAGGAATCCCCACATAAGGCATAAACAACACTTTATCTAAATTAGAACAGAGGAGACGCTATGAGATTCGTTAAGATGCATGGTGCAGGTAATGACTACATCTATGTAGACGCACGTCAGTCCGTAATTGGGACTCAAGGTCGTGATTGGTCTGAAGTAGCGCGGCAGGTTAGCGACCGCCACTTCGGAATCGGCTCCGACGGTCTCATTTTGCTCAGAGAGTCTGAGGTGGGCGATGCCAGGATGCAGATGTTCAACGCTGATGGGTCTGAGGGAATGATGTGTGGCAATGGAATCCGATGTCTTGTGCGTTTCGGTTTAGAAAGTAATGCCCTGTTATCGGATAAGAATGCGTTTCATATCGAGACCGCTTCTGGAGTGCTCAATGTGCGCCCGATCTGGTCGGAAGGCCAGATGACGCATGCTTCGGTCAGTATGGGGGCTCCCAGGTTGCGTGCTGCAGAAGTCCCTGTCACTGCCCCAGGCGAAGGTGGTCCTGTCCTGGACTTCCCTCTGTCTGTCGACGAGTACAGCCTTCTACTGAACTGTGTATCAATGGGAAATCCGCACGCCGTCGTGTTTCTCAAAGACCCAGTTGAAGATTTTCCACTGACTGAAATTGGGCCGAAGGTGGAGCGCCACCAGATGTTTCCAGAGGGCGTGAACTTTGAGATTGTCAATGTTCTTGATCGTGGCCGAATCAGGGTCCGTGTGTGGGAGCGAGGGTCGGGGATCACGTTGGCGTGTGGCACCGGAGCCTGTGCAGTAGTCGTTGCAGCCCGTCTCCATGGCCTGGTAGATGACGAAGTGACCGTAGAGCTGCCGGGTGGCGAATTGAAGATATTCTGGCCTGGTGACGGCGAAGTAATCATGGAAGGGCCTGTTAGCCGCGTGTTCGAAGGAGAGTGGCCAGCTTAGGTGTATTGCCCTCCCTTGTTTTCGTTGTGAATAGGTCAAGGTGTTTTCTGATCCAGTTTTGCCCAGTTTGAATGTGAGCGTCAGCTTCAAGGCCCGCAAGGGCCGGTGCCAGGCGGCCAAACTCCGAGAATATGAACCTGATTAAGCTTGAGGGCGAATCATTGCCTGCCATAAACTTAAGGTTCGGCCATTTGATAGCCCTTTGTCGTTTTAGTTTGCTTTCTAGATCTAGGCGAACTCCAGAACGCCAGCAGTTATGGTGTTAGACATCCTCGGATGTGTTCAATGTGAGCTAATCCATGCTCTCGACTGGTGCGCGTTCGACTCTGTTCCACCCGTTCTCCCCGAGGTTCGGCTAATGCTTTACCACCTGTCACTGTTGCCTTAACATGTACCTACAGCTACGGAGTCCCAGGAGTCGAAATTGAGATTTGCGAGTCGTGTAGAAAAGATCCCCCCATACCTGTTCGTCGAGATCAGCAGGAAGATCGCCCAAAAGAGACAGGAAGGCATCGAGGTCATATCGTTTGGGATTGGAGACCCCGATCTCGAGACGCCAGGCCCAGTAATTGATGTCCTGCGCGATACTGCGGGGGACCTGCCCAATCACCGGTACCCTGAGTCGGACGGCCTGCCTGAGTTCAAGAAGGCCACGGCAGATTGGTATCAGAGACGATTTGGTATCTCTCTTGACCCGGACTCTGAGGTGATCTCCCTGATTGGGGCCAAGGAAGGCATCGGCCACGCTGCTCTGTGCTTCATCGAGCCTGGCGACATTGCCCTGGTCCCCGACCCGGGGTACCCGGTTTATTCGGTCGGTACATGGTTTGCAGGAGGCGAGTGCCACTGGCTCCCTCTGAAGGAAGAAAACGGGTGGCTTCCTGATTTAAATGCCATACCGGAAGATGTCGCTAGACAAGCCAAAGTAATGTGGATCAACTATCCGAACAACCCTACGGGCGCAGTGGCGGACCTCGACTACTTCAGTCAGGTTGTTGAGTTCGCGAAGTCATACGATCTGGCGGTACTCCACGATGCCTGCTACACGGATGTGACTTTCGACGGATACAGGCATCCGTCCTTCCTGCAGGCTGAGGGGGCAATGGACGTTGGAATGGAATTCCACTCTCTTTCCAAGACATACAATATGACAGGATGGCGCCTGGGCATGGCGGTCGGAAACGCCGATATGATCAACGCGCTTCTAATCGTAAAGTCGAACCTGGATTCGGGTGTGCCGCAGGCCATCCAGTACATGGGAATAGAAGCCCTGAACACCACGGATGACTGGATCGATGAGCGTAACGCTGTATACCAGCGTCGACGTGACAGGGTGATCCAGGTGCTGTCTGACATTGGGCTTGAATTCGATCCGCCGAAGGCAAGCCTCTACGTGTGGGCGCGCGTCCCTGAAGGGTCCTCAAGCGGCGAATTCGCCGAGCAGCTACTCGATCAATGTGACATAGTCGTCACACCTGGAGCCGGGTACGGCTCGTACGGTGAGGGATATGTCAGGTTCTCACTTACTATTGATGACGATCAAATGGAGGAAGGCCTCAAGCGGCTCGCTACCTGGCGTGGGTCCGGTAACTAGCAGCGGCAGGACGAGGGAGGAAGAGCATAGCTAGGAAACTAAAGTCCACTCGACCGCGCCGTGAGCGCGCAGTACTGGTAAGTGTGTCATCGAAGCGCAAGCGCTCTCTACTCGATCCGCAGGATTCTCTGAACGAGCTCGCTGAGCTCGCTCGAACAGCAGGCGCAACGGTGGTATCGCGGCTAACGCAGCGGGTGGATCGGCCGTCGCACACGTATCTGGGTAAGGGGAAGCTCAAGGAACTCTACGATACATGCAGCGAACTTGACGTCGATACCGTCATCTGTGACGACGAACTGTCTCCCACCCAGCAGCGCAACCTGGAAGATCAGCTCGGCGAGCGCAAGGTTATCGACAGAACGGCGTTGATTCTCGACGTGTTCGCGTCCAGGGCCAGAACTCGCGAGGGAAGGCTCCAGGTAGAGCTGGCCCAGCACGAGTATCTGCTACCTCGACTGGCAGGACAGTGGACTCACCTCGAGCGACTCGGAGGTGGCATTGGGACGAGAGGTCCAGGCGAGACCCAGATTGAGACAGACCGAAGACTTGTCCGTGGACGGCTTCAGAAGCTGAAGTCCGAAATTCAGGGCGTTAGACGTCACCGTAAGCTCCACAGGTCGAAGAGGTCGTCGAACCAGATTCCTGTCGTTTCACTCGTCGGCTACACAAACGCCGGCAAGAGCACGCTCCTGAATCGAATCACCCGCGCTGGTGTCCGAGCCGAGAATCTGATGTTCTCTACTCTGGATCCGGTAACTCGCCGAATTCAGCTTCCCTCGGATCGGCCGGCGCTCCTGACTGACACCGTTGGTTTCATACACAAGTTGCCTACATCACTTGTGGCATCTTTCCGGGCTACGCTGGAGGAGATCGCAGAGTCCTCGCTGATAGTGCACGTTGTGGACTCCACTCACAAGAACGCGCCTGAGCAGGTCAGCGTCGTCGAGACGATCCTGGAAGAGCTCGGACTCAGGGACGTGCCAGTTATCACTGCTCTGAACAAGTCGGACTTGATCTCATCGGAGGTTGAGTCCAGGTGGGGGGCAGATGGTGTGCGCTACGTCGAAATGATGTCTGCAGACGCCGCGGACTCCGTAAGGGTGTCGGCGCTCACCGGTGACGGTGTCGACGAACTGCTCGAGAAGGTCGACGATATGCTGACCGCTGCCGACGCGGGTGTCGTGACACTGGGCGCCTGACGGAGTCGGGGTAGGGGTAAGGACACTCCGGGCAGTTGGTTCGCACTATAAATGTTATGTAAAGTAGTAACGTGTCCCAGATCGGGTGCGACCGTCAACTTGACATAACGTAGACACATCTCTAGTTCTCCGAGTTAGCCCATTGAGACCTGGATGATTGATGTGCCCACCATCGCCGACATCAGCTCGCTAAACAGACTTCCGTCCGCGCTCCGGTCTACGACCGTGATGTCAGCTTCGTCTGTGATCATTGCCAACTCGGACCCGTCCTGAACATCTGCGACGATCACCAATCGGTCCCCGAGCTGAAAGCTGGCAGCCCCGAGAGTCATCCACGTTCTTGTGAGGACCTTCTGGTCCCCTCCGGTTAGTTCAGGACTGGGCCATACAAGTATGCAGCCTCGGGCCGAGCGCAATTTAGTCGAAATCCCGGGCGAAATGACCTGGGATACCTGAAGCCCGATTTCCGCGGCTCTGACGGGAATTGAGAGCGTTCCGATCAGACCCTCGATTTCCTGTGCCACAGGGTCGTCATCTACGGACAGGACCAAAACGTAGGATGCTTCACCTCTCTCGCGTCCCTCAAACGCGTCTGACTCACACTCTCCAGTGTCTTGGGTGCCATCGGGTCCATAATTCTCAGGGGCTACGTCAAGCCCTTCAACTACCAGTGAACCGGACCGCTCTGTGACAATGCCCGCCAGCAGCCCGTTCGCCCTGATGATCCTCAGGCACTCTTCCGTTAGCTCCTGGTTGACCCCCATTTCACGAACGAGCGTATTTGAGGCATATGGGATCTCTGGAAGAGGTTTCCCTGAATGAATGTCGTAGAATTTCCTGAAGATGTCAGGCTCTCTAGCCGCAGTCCTCAGTGCGTCCGACCGTTCTGCAGTGTCCCGAGGGGCGGTCAGCGATTCGCCAAGAGGCGTCAGTGATATCTGCTCCGATGTGTGAGAGCCGAGGGTAATTCCGTATTTGGATGAAGAACCCAACCTCTGAACGAACGCGCTGCTTTTCAGAGTAGTCCCAAGGGATTCAGCTAGGAGTTCAGTTGGAACCGGATGTCCGCCGCTTGCGTTCTGGATGGTTTCAGCAATGGGAATTACTTCTTCCAGTGTGCTGACTGGATACGGCCTGGTGAGTCTTGTCCGCCTTGCCATGGAGCCCCTCTTAAGCGGTTGAATTGATGCAGTTTCGGAAGACCTAACCCCGATGATCTGGTCTTGCAGTCTGCTGGCCTTCGAGCCTGTACATCTGCTGTGAGCAGTTCTTCATCTAATATTTCAGAAAATGACTTAATTCTGAATAAGAACAACTAAAGCTAATGCGGATCAAGTGTAGTCCGCGAATCTGCGACTTGCAACATCAGAACCCATTTATTCAGGATATTCTGAAACAAATGCCGCTCAGAATTCGAGGCTGTTCCTTCACTGGATATGCACTGTCGCAGTCCAATTTCTGGCCTCAGGACGTAATAAGCAGTAGTGGAAAGGCAGTTCCGATGCAGGCCTTGCTGCGTGGCTCGCAACATCGAATGGCCCTCACTACTTAGACCTCACGCACAAAATGACTTAGACTATCGAACCGTACTGACGACATACAGCACGGGGTGTGAACGCCAAGTGATAGAATTGGAGCATGAATATCACGCACTTCTATACCTATAGATACCTAGATCCGCATAGGGCTTCAATATGGCCACTGGTTTTGTTCGCCATGTTTGCGGTACTCGTCCTGGGAGCCTGCGCATCAGAGTCGGCCTCCACTGTCGAGACTGAGACGGTGGCCGTCGAAGAAGCGTCGGAAACCCAGACCGTAGTCCCATACGATCCGATGGCCCTCCCCACTGCCCTGCCGGCAGTTCCCATCGACATACCGGATCCCGTTCCCGAGGACCTCGCTACCGCATGGGAGGTCTGGAATCTCATTAGCCAGCAGCACGTGGACAGGGACGGATTCGAATCCGAGGAGTTTGATGAAGGAGCGATCCGAGGTCTTCTCGCCGCACTCGGTGATGCTCACACCAACTATGTCCCTCCAGAGGCGTTCCAGATAGACAACGAGGATCTCTACGGATCGTTCGAGGGAATCGGCGCCAATGTCCAGATGAACGCGGATGGGAAACTCTTCATAGTAGCCCCTCTGGATGGCAGCCCTGCAGAAGCGGCGGGATTAAGAAGTGGCGACCTGATCCTGGCGGTGAACGGCGAGAGCATCGAGGGTCTGAGCTTGCTGGAAGCGGTCAACAAGATCCGCGGACCGCGTGGTACAGATGTCACGCTGCTGGTTCGGCACCTTGGCCAGATCGAAGAGGTCGAGCTCGTGGTCAGACGCAACCGGATCGAGTTAGACAGCGTTCTGGTCCGCAATAGGCCCGAGGACCGATTTGCACACATCAGGCTGACTACCTTCTACAGCGACACACCCGAGGATCTTGCCGAGGCAATCGAAGAGCAGCAGGCAAACGGAGTCGAAGGACTGATTCTGGATGTTCGAGACAACCCCGGCGGGTTGCTATCAAGCGTCGTAGAAGTCGTCAGCATGTTCATCGATGATGATGGCCTGATCCTGTACGAACTCGATGGCGCAGGTCGTCGCACCGATCATCGCGCTCGCAACTCCGGGCAGTTCGCGGACATTCCCCTCGTCATTCTTGCCAATCGAGGCAGTGCAAGCGCATCAGAAATAGTCGTTGGCGCACTGCAGGACCATGACCGTGCTCAGATCGTGGGGGACAAGACTTTTGGCAAGGGCAGCGTAAACAGGCTGTACCGGCTCGGAAACGGTGGGGGCCTCTACCTGACTTTTGCCAAGTGGTATACACCAGAAGGCCGCCTGATTGAAGGCAACGGCATAGAGCCGGACCACGAGGTAACTTCTAGGGATCGCCAACGAGCCGAGACGATTCAGCTGGAGAAGGCTGTCGAAGTGATGGAAGAGATTGTCGGTGGCACAACTTCAGGAGGAGCTTAGGCGTTGGCTAGGAGAGGCGCATCAACAAACGGTAAGAGGAGTTCGTCGACAGTCACTGTCAATCGCCGGGCGCGATACGATTACGACATTCTGGACACAGTCGAGGCTGGCCTCGTGCTCGAAGGTACTGAGATCAAGTCGATTCGTGGGAACAAGGTCAGCTTGAGCGATTCGTACGCGAGGCCAGTCGACGGTCAAATGTGGCTGCACAACCTTCACATCGATGAGTACGCGCCGGCCAGCCGCAATAACCATGATCCGAAGCGCCCTCGTAAGCTCCTGCTGCATCGTACCCAGATTGACGACCTCAGCCGCCAGATAGAGCAGAGAGGGCTAACTCTCGTTCCTACGAGGCTCTACTTCAGGAACCACGTGGCAAAAGTCGAATTGGCTCTGGCAAGAGGCAAGAAACGATACGACAAACGCCGGGCGTTGACAGATCGGGAGCGGGAGCGCGAAGCCAGGGCGGCTATCGGGTCGTCCCGTTACTGATCTGCCCTGAGAGCCTCAGTCCCTGCAGCTAACAGCTAGCAACTCTCCAAGAAACTAAGAAGCCGCTGCCTAATAGGTCAGCGGCTTCACACTATGGTAAGGGCCTGGTTTGGGGGGATAACCCTAGACCGGACTTACCCTCTTGATTTCAATCGTCTCACCTGGCGCCAGGGCGACTCTCCTCACGTTGATGCCCAGCTTCAGCAGCCAGTACCCGAGGGTAGCCTTGCTTACGCCGAGCTGATCGGCCGTTGAAGACAGACCCTGATCAGTGACCATCTCAGGAAGAATCTTCTCCAGCGGCTGGTGGAACTTCTCTTCTACGGCGATCATCTTCTTGGTCTTGCGCGTCATCTGCACATCCTCCCTGTCTTTTGATCTTGCTACTATGCTAAATCCGCCCTCCCCAAACTGTCAACAACTTTTCAATACTTTTCCGGCTATTTTCTGCATCAGTGAAACAGCGAACGAGACTACCCGAAATTGTTTCACACATGTACGCACTAGCGATAACACGGGTATTTATTGTTGTGTAAACTATCATGTGAACAGAGCCCAACCTGGGTTGAAGCTGGAAGCAGACGAATGTGCGGATAACTGCCAGGATCTGGATCCTGGATTATGCGTGGTGGTCAGGATCGTCCTCCTGTGCTACTTTCGACTACACAGGAGGTGGGTCGATTGACGATTCCCTTGATCAATGAAATAAGGACAAATCACGGACTGGAGCATGCGACGGTCTCTCTTCTACTAGAAAGAGGTACCGAGGCCCCAATCGGTGGTTACTCAGTCCCGGGGGGCTTCATTGTCTGGTCCAAGGCAACTCCCGAGACTGTTGAAGGTGCGGTTCACGACGCGTTGCAGCTCCTGGAAGAGGGCCACTCTGACCTTGCCGTGTCTTCTCACTGCGGGACTAACATAGTAATTTCGGCAGTTCTTGGAGGGATCACTGCCTACCTGGCGGGGCGAGGACGAGGACTGGCGCCGATGGTCCGAGGGGCAATCCTCGGTCTGTTGGTGGCGAAGACGCTTGGTCCACCAATCGGCAAATTGGTGCAGCAAAAGGTGACTGTCTCTGCTGAACCAGCCGGTATGTCCGTAAAGGACATCAGAGTTTTGAAGCTGTCGCCGGTAACTATCGTTTGGGTATCGACTACCCACTGAGCCGCAGAGGTAGGTCTCTTGATGGATCGAGGAATCAGAGCTCACATCCCAAGAGTGTGAATAGGTCACACTCCCCTACCCGCAGGGCCAGGAGGTCTGGACAGGTTTTGGGCAGTTTTGGCCATGCCCCAAACTGCTGTGCTACACTTTTTATCGGACACCTTCGAGTCCCTGTAGCTCAGTTGGATAGAGCGGCTGCCTTCTAAGCAGCGGGTCGCGGGTTCGAATCCTGCCAGGGACGCTCCTCTACCTTCTCTCGATCTGCCTTCGTCATAGCTGACATTCTGAATTGACTGCCATATCGTTCCATTAAATGCACGAATTTTGACGGAAGAGAGATCATATCGCGATATGGATATTGTAGTGCAGGTATCTTCCGAAGCTTAGCAGGCCCCCCAAGACTCAAGGTAAGAGACACATCGGAGCAACCTATGCGCAGTCAGTCATTCAGTGAACACCTCTGGCAATTGGCGACCCCGACATGGCAAGCAATCATGCGGCACCCGTTCCTTCGCGAACTGGAGTCCGGCACACTGCCGATAGAGAAGTTCTCCTACTATATCGTCCAGGACTACCATTACCTGGCGGGGTTCGGTCGCTGTGCAGCCGCGGCACTCTCGGCAGCCCAGGACACGAATACTGCGCGGAGGCTACTGCATAGAGTTACCACCCCCGTTGAACGACCTCTGCATGGGAGGCTGTTTGACGCACTGGGTGTGTCAACGGACGAGGTGGATGCCAGCCACCCGGCTCCAACCAATATCGCATATCAGAATCACATGGAAGTTTCCATGCGAGCCGGCGGGATGGCGTGCGGCGTCGCAGCACTACTCCCCTGCCCTCGCATCTACCATGAGGTTGGAAAGATTTTGAGTGAGCCTGACGACCCGGTTTTCAAGATCTGGCGTTCAACATACTCAGAAGGTCTGCTCAAAGAGAGCACCCGCGCGTGGAGTGAACATCTGGACGACCTGGCGGCGACCGCTGGTCCAGACCTCCTGGAGCAGATGACTGCAGCTTACCTCACCAGCGCACAGTATGAGCACATGTTCTGGTCTATGGCGTATAATCTCGAACAGTGGCCCGTCGACGCCGACCCGCATTGATGGGTAGGCGATCGGTTCGGAATCCAGCACAAATCAAAGGGGCAGAAAAATGAGTCCACGAAGATACGCGGGCACGGTAAATGCCCCAGACTTCCCCTCCACCCTCGACTGGCTGAACACAGAGCGACCTCTACAGCTTGCCGACTTCAATGGCAAGATCCTGATACTGGACTTCTGGACCTACTGTTGAATTAACTGCATGCACGTATTTCCGCAGTTGCGGAAACTGGAGCAGAAGTATGCAGGCGAGCTGGCGGTAGTTGGCGTCCACTCCGCCAAGTTCAACGCTGAGAAGTCCTCCGACAATGTCCGCAGAGCGATCTTGAGATACGAGATCGAACACCCGGTGATAAACGATGCCGACTTCATGGTCTGGCAACAGTACGCCGTTCGCGCGTGGCCCACGTTTATGTTCATAGGGCCCGACGGTAAGGTCGTAGGCAAGCACGAAGGCGAGTTCCCGATAGAGGCTCTCGACAATCTGTTGGCCACAATGATCGAGGAGTACGATCAAGCAGGAGAGATTGACAGACGCCCTCTCGACTTTGCCTTAGAGAGCGCAAAAGCAGGGGAACGGCCGTTGTCGTTTCCCGGCAAGGTGCTTGCAAGTGAGCAGGGTCTGTTCATCTCAGACTCGAACCACAACAGGGTCGTCTGGACAGATCTGGATGGTAATGTCAGGCAGACATTCGGAAGAGGCGAGCGTGGACTGAAAGACGGCTCTGCAGAAGAGGCGTGGTTCTACGATCCGCAGGGGTGCGAACTGGACTGGCCTCACCTATACGTAGCAGACACCAAGAATCACTCCATTCGACAGATTGACCTTGAGAGCCTGGAAGTGAGGACGCTTGCCGGCACCGGCTTGCAGTCGCGTGGATTCCACGCTGGCGGAAACGGGCGCTTCGTTGCTCTCAAATCGCCTTGGGACGTTACCAAGGTTGGCAATTACCTCTACATTGCCATGGCCGGGTTCCACCAGCTATGGAAGTTGGACCTGAACACCAGGGAGACATCTGTCCACGCTGGCAATGGCAGGGAGCGTATCATTGATGGTCCCCTCTCGCAGGCGGAGCTGGCCCAACCGAGCGGCATCACCACCGACGGTCAGACGCTCTATTTCGCCGACAGCGAGACCAGCTCAATCAGGTCGGCTGCCATTGACCCGATGGGCAGCGTGAATTCTATAGTGGGGCTCGACCTTTTCACCTTTGGAGACGTCGATGGTGCAGGAAAAGACGTGAGGCTCCAGCACCCTATCGGTGTCGACCTGGACGAAGGATCGCTCTGGATCGCCGACACCTACAACAATAAGATCAAACGACTTGACCCAGTTTCCGGAGTTTGCCAGTCGGTGTTCGGTTCGGGTTCAGTCGGTCACGACGACGGCCCCGGCAGTGACGCTACGTTCTTCGAGCCCGCTGGCGTCAGCGTGCATGATGGGAAGATGTACATCGCCGACACTAACAATCACGCCATCAGGGTTGTGGACATGGACTCGAACCAGGTCTCAACGCTTGACATAACTGGTCTGTAAGGTTCCGACATGTCCAATCGATTGGCCAAAGAGACCAGTCCGTACCTCCTCCAGCACGCGGAGAATCCAGTGGACTGGTACCCCTGGGGCGATGAAGCTTTCGAGGCTGCTCGTCAGAGGGACGTTCCGGTTCTGCTAAGTGTCGGATATTCTTCCTGCCACTGGTGTCATGTAATGGAGCGCGAGTCGTTCGAAAACGAACAGATCGCCGACATGATGAACCGATGGTTCGTCAACATTAAGGTCGACCGTGAAGAGAGGCCGGACGTTGATTCCGTCTATATGACGGCGATCCAGGCGTTGACCGGACACGGCGGATGGCCGATGACAGTCTTTCTGACCACGGAAGGCGAGCCATTCTACGGTGGGACCTACTTCCCTCCTGAAGACAGAGGCGGGCTCCCATCCTTCGTGCGTGTGCTGGAAACGATCTCTGAGGCTTACGTGTCACGTAAGTCAGACGTCCTTCAGAGCGGTAAACAGCTAGTGGAACGTCTCAGACAGGCATATACGCCTGATCCGGGTGTTGAGCCGCTAACCGAGTCCATTCTTAACACCGCTTTCGAAGCGGCCCTCACCCAGTTCGACGATCGTTCCGGTGGATTCGGACTTCAACCAAAGTTCCCCCAGCCAGCTACCCTGGAGTTCATCCTTCGCTTCTACGCCAGGTCGGGTGTTCCTCTAGCCCTCGAGATGGTGGAACACACCCTCAGCAAGATGGCGGCAGGCGGGATCCACGACCAGATTGGTGGAGGATTCCACAGATACTCGACCGACGCATTCTGGCTCGTCCCTCACTTCGAGAAGATGCTTTACGACAACGCGCTGCTCGCCCGTCTCTACACTCATGCCTATCAGCTGACGGGCAACCAGGAATTCCGTCGGACTGCTGAGCGAGTAAATGACTACGTCGTCCGCGAGATGACATCACCTGATGTTGGCTTCTACTCGGCACAGGACGCAGACAGCGAAGGTGTGGAAGGCAAATTCTTTGTATGGAGACCCGAGCACCTTGTACAAGTTCTCGGAGCAGACGATGCAGCGATAGTCGCTGACTACTACGGAGTCACAGACGAGGGGAATTTCGAGGGCATGTCCATACTCAATGTCCCGGCCCCTCCAGCGGAGGTGGCTTCCCGTCATTCTATGTCGGTCAGGGAACTTGAAACTCTTCTAGATTCGGCCAACGATAGACTTCTCGAAGCGCGCTCTTCGCGAGTACCGCCGATGACTGACACGAAGACAATCGTGTCATGGAACGGCCTGATGCTGGCAGCGATCGCTGAGGCGTCTGCCGTGTTCGAAAGGGATGACTACCTTGAGGTCGCTCGCGCCAACGCCAGCTACCTGCTCGATGAAATGGTTGAATCCGGCCGCTTACGCAGAACGGATAGCAACTCCGAAAACGGCTCGAGGGGATTCCTGGACGACTATGCTTCTTTGATCGATGGGCTGCTGGTGCTGCACAGCGCGGACGGCGACCCACGGTGGCTGCTCGAGGCCGAGACCTTGGCCCGCAATGCTGTCGACCTGTTCTGGGACCCACTGCGGGGACAGTTCTATGACACCGGTTCAGACCAGGAGGCCCTGATCGTCAGGCCTCGCGATGTGACGGACAATGCTCATCCCTCTGGGCATTCCATGATGACTGATGTCCTAATTCGCCTGGCGACAATCACCGGGAACTCCGACTTCAGGACAATGGCGGGACAGTCGCTGCGTGGCGTGCGAGGAATTATGGAGCAGTTCCCCACTGGCGCAGGACACTGGCTCTGTGCCCTGGACAGTTACCTTGCCGACTCTAAAGAAGCCGTCGTCGTAACTGATGTAGATCACACCGAGGCTACACTGATGTTGCGGCGGCTAGCGTCTGTGTTCGAGCCAAGTGCCGTCAGAGTCTCAATGACCTCTGACTCCAACAGGTCCGATGAGTGGCCTGTGTTCTCAGGAAGGACGACCGTAAATGGTCAACCGACTGCCTATGTTTGCCGGAACTACACCTGTCAGCTTCCAACGAACGATGCCGACGCGATGATGGCGGAGTTTGCGCGGTAAGTCCCTGGATACCTCCAATCTGTTGCGCCGGAAATGGGGATAAACTACCATTAGCAACCGGAGCGAATGAGTTGACCACGGACATCCGAGCGATCATTTCAGAGTTACAGGCCGTTGTCGGTGACGACTATGTCATCTACAAGCCTGAGGACCTGATTGTCTTCGAATATGACGGCTCCGTCGACAAGGCACTGCCAATGGTAGTGGTGCTTCCCGACTCGACCGAAGAGGTCTCTGGGTGCGTGAAGGTGGCTGCTAAGCACGATGTTCCAATCGTAGCTCGTGGGGCCGGCACCGGCCTGAGCGGAGGGGCGGTGGCAGCGCAGGGGGGTATAGTCCTCCCTCTCACCCGTATGACCCGCGTACTGGAAGTTGATGTCGAGAATCGCGTGGCCGTCGTTGAACCCGGGGTCATCAACCTGGACCTCTCTGAGCACGTGTCCCAATACGGCCTCTACTACGCTCCTGACCCGTCCAGCCAGCGCGCCTGCACCATCGGCGGAAACGTCGCTGAGAACTCAGGCGGCCCCCACTGTCTGGCATATGGCGTTACTACAAACCACGTCCTTGGACTAGAGGTCGTGTATGCCGACGGAACCGTCGAATGGGTCGGCGGAACGCAGAGGGAATCGGTGGGCTTCGACATCAGGGGAATCCTGATTGGATCAGAGGGCACGCTGGCAATAGTCACCAAGGTTGCTGTCCGGCTGCTCAGGAAGCCAGAATCTGTTAAGACCTTACTCGCCATCTTCAAGGAACTCGATGACGCGAGCGCCGCAGTATCAGGCATCATCGGTGCCGGCATTGTGCCCGCCGCCCTCGAGATGATGGACGATCTGTGCATCAGTGCGGCCGAGGCTGCAGTACACGCTGGATACCCGGAGGGCGCCGGTGCGGTGCTGCTTGTCGAGGTCGACGGCCTGCATGAGGCGGTAGAAGAAGAAGCAGCGGCGGTTGAAGAGGTCTGCAACCTGTACGACCCGCTTGAGATCAGGACCGCCACAGAGGACGCGGAGCGAGACAAGCTGTGGTCCGGCCGAAAAGGGGTCCTCGGAGCTCTTGGGAGACTGGCCCCTAACTACTTGCTGGTAGATGGCACGGTGCCCAGGACACGCCTTGTTGAGGTACTCTCGAGGATCAAGGGTATCTCCGAGAGGACTGGTTATCCAATCGCGAATCTTCTGCACGCCGGGGACGGCAACCTCCACCCTTCCGTGCTATTCGACGAGCGTAAGCCTGGTGACACCGAAAACGCGCTGAAGATCGGCGGTGAGATTCTTGAGCTCTGTGTCGAAGTTGGCGGAGTGCTCTCGGGAGAACATGGCATCGGAATGGAGAAGCAGGAATACATGCCTCTGATGTTTACTGATGCCGATATGGAGGCAATGGCCGCACTTAGGCCTGCATTTGCCACAAACAGCCTGTTCAACCCGGGAAAGATTTTCCCGACTGGTTCGACCTCGGCGGAGTTCCTGCAGTCTGCCGCAATTCAGCGTGTCGGTCCGGGCGCATACATTTGACCAGTCCTACCCGATCCGTGAGCACCGTTAACGAGAGTTCCAGTCTTCAGCCCTCCTACATGATCGACGGCGTCGCCCCGGTCTCAGTAGTCCGGCCATCGACTGTAGATCACCTCTGTGATGAAGTTGCCTCAGCTGATCGCGATGGAGTTGCTACTTTTCCCTGGGGCGGCGGCACGCAGATGTCGTTGGGAAATATACCCCAGCGCTCCGGCATAGTGGTCGACACAACTGCCCTAAACAGGGTTGTCTCCCACAACTCTGGCGATATGACTGCGACTTTTCAGGCTGGCGCTACGATGCAGACTGTTACTGAAGTGCTGGGGCAGGCGGGCCAGTTTCTAGCTATCGATCCGCCTCTGCCTGGAAAAGCAACGGTGGGAGGTACGCTCGCTTCCGGTGCAAGTGGTCCAACCAGGTGGCAGTTCGGTCATCTCAGGGACACCGTAATCGGCATGAAGGTTGTTCAACCTGATGGCCGGATAACCAAAAGCGGTGGCCAGGTGGTCAAGAACGTCAGCGGCTACGACATGGCCCGTCTCCACATTGGTGGACTGGGCAGCTTGGGAATTATCCTTGAGGCCAGCTTCAAGTTGACACCAATGCCAATGTACGAGAGTACGATTACCGCCAGGTTTCAGACGGTAGATCGGGCAGTTCAGTGCGCATCGGAGATTTTCAACTCCGTCGTAACGCCACTGGCAATAACAACGTACAACCGCGTAGTGTCGGAAGCTATAGCCGCAGACGAGAGGCCTGGCACCTACCTTGCTGTGAGGCTTGGCGGGAGACCACGGACCCTGGATCGACAGCTCGACGAAGTAAGTGCCATATGCGCTAGATACCTGGCGATTGATACAGATAAGGCCGAGGGCTCGGGGGGGAGTCGCTTGTGGCGCTCACTTGCAGACTTTGGATGGGATCCTGGATCTGCTCCGGTTCTAAACATCAGGGTCAATGCACTGCCCAGCCAGGTCGAGTTGATACACAGCCTGTTGGAAGGATTTCGAGCGTCGAATTCTGAGGCAGCGATCACCTCACAGCCTGGATTTGGAACTGTGGAGGCGAACTGGTCTGGTGATGAGACTGCACCAGACCTGGGTGAGTTGGCCGGACTCGTTCAACAGGTTCGAACGGAGTGTGCGGAACTGAATGCCACCGCTGTCGTTCAGAAGTGTCCCACAGACCTCAAAGATCTCGTGGACGTCTGGGGCGGCCATCCTTCTGGCATCGGAGTAATGCGCAGGTTGAAAGCTCAGTACGACCCGAACAACACGATGAATCCCGGCCGATTTGTAGGGGGGCTCTAATGGTCGACTCGAGACCAACTGTCGATCCCTCGTGGCTCTTTTCTGGGCCCGACGCTCCTGAAGAGTCCGAACTGTACAAGTGCGTGCACTGTGGCTTCTGCCTGCAGGCGTGCCCAACCTATCTCGAGACTGGCCTGGAGACTGAGTCGCCGCGTGGCAGGATAGCGCTGATGAAGGCGGTGAACGAGGGTCGGATTGGCATGACCGATTCCGTTGTCAGACACTGGGACCTCTGCATTCAGTGCAGAGCTTGCGAGGTGGCCTGTCCTTCGGGGGTGCCCTACGGAAGTCTCATCGAGGCAACGATGGCGCAGGTTGAGCGTAAGCGAAAAGTCGGCTTGTTCCCCAGGCTCGCCGCAGGGGCTGCTCTCAACCACATCATTCCGAACCAGGGCCTTCTTGAATTCACCGTTGGAATGGCCCGCGTGTACCAGCGCACTGGAATTCAGTCACTAGTCAGAAAGTCGGGGCTGCTGCGACTTGTCTCACGCTCGCTGGCGGACATGGAGCAGTCGATGCCGTCGGCTTCCGACAGCTTCTTCAGGGCGGAGGGCCAGACTCTGACACCTGTTGGTGAAGTCAGGGCCAGGGTTGCACTGCTCTCCGGATGCGTCATGCCACTGTTCAGCGGCAACGAGATGGAGGCCGTGGTCAGGGTGCTAAATAGGAATGGGTGCGAAGTGGTAGTGCCCGAAGGCCAGGGCTGCTGCGGGGCTATCCATTCGCACGTTGGCGACCTCGAGACAACCAGGTCCATGGCTAAACGCAACATCGACGTTTTCACAGATGCAGGCGTTGACGCGGTTGTGATCCCGTCGGCCGGCTGCGGGTCTCGAATGAAGGAGTACGACCACCTGCTGAAAGACGATCCAAGCTACGCTGACAAGGCGGCGGAGTTTGTAAGAAAGGTGAAGGACATCCATGAGTTCCTCGTGGACCTGCCCTTCACACCGCCAACGGCTGAGATCGACTACCGGGTCACGTATCAGGACTCGTGCCACCTTGGGAACGCTCAGCGAATCACGTCGGCTCCCCGCCAGATACTGAACTCAATACCAGGCGTGGAATTCGTCGAGCTTCCAGGCGCGGGACGCTGCTGCGGGGCGGGTGGGACCTACACGATTACCGAGCGCGAGTTCTCACTACGGATCTTGGGTTCTAAGATGGACTCGTTTGAGACGACAGGTGCAGATGTCCTGGCCACCGCGAATCCGGGGTGTCTACTGCAACTCCAGTATGGTGTAAATGATCGAGGATTAGGTGCGGATGTGAAATACGTCACCGACCTGTTGGATGAGGCATACCAACTGGAAGACAACGCCGCAGTCGCCCCTTCAAGAGCAACTGCTAATGAGAACAAGCAACCTTAAGAACTGAACATTACCCAAGGAGGACACAAATGGATCTTGGACTACATGGAAAGGTAGCAATCGTAACCGGCGGAAGCGAGGGCATCGGTAAGGCCGCGGCGGCGAGCATGGCCGCTGAGGGCGCCGATGTCGTAATTGCCGCACGAAGGCCCGATGTGCTCGAGGAGGCTGCTGCTGAGATCAGGGCCGTCTCTGAACACCGCGTCGTCGCGATACCCACTGACATCATGGAGGCTGACCAGGTCCAGGCGTTGATCGATCAGACGATGGCCGAATTCGGGCGCATCGATATCATTGTTAACAATGCGGGCACTTCGGCGGGCGGTCCTTTCCTGAGTGTATCTGACGAAGCATGGCAGCACGACCTGGATCTGAAGTTGTACGGCGCGATCAGGGCCTCTCGCCTTGCTGTGCCGATCATGCGAGAGCAGGGTGGCGGACGGATAATCAACGTTACCAATCTGGGAGCGAAGGCCCCAGGCGCGGCATCGGTGCCCACGTCAGTGAGTAGGGCCGCCGGTGTAGCGCTGACCAAGGCCATGTCCAAGGAGTTTGCCGAGGACAACATCCTCGTCAACACCGTCTGTATTGGCCTGATCAAGAGCGGTCAGCATGAGACCAGGTTCAAGGCAATGCAGGAGAGCAATCCGGACCTGACACTCGACCAATTCTACGACGACATGGGTGATCGAGTGCCCATCGGCCGTGTAGGCGAAGGTGAAGAGGCAGGCGATGTCATCGCATTCCTGGCGTCCGATCGGGCGAGCTATCTGACCGGGATCGCCGTCAACATTGACGGGGGAACTTCTCCAGTCGTCTAACCTCCGACCTGGGCCCTTTGCCTGAGCGTGTGATCAGCAAGCACCAGGGCCATCATAGACTCCACAATCGGGACGGCGCGAGGAAGCACACACGGATCGTGCCGTCCCCTGCCCATCAGTGTTGTCTCGTTCCCGTAGACGTCGACCGTCTCCTGTTCGCGCATGATCGTCGCGGTCGGTTTGAATCCTGCCCGCATCACGATGTTTTCGCCATTGGAGATTCCACCCTGGATCCCGCCAGAGTTGTTCGTGCGGGTCCGGATTCGCCCTGCTTCGCTGTAGAACGGGTCGTTGTGTTCAGAGCCGGTGAGATAAGTCCCCGCAAATCCAGAGCCGATCTCGAACCCCTTGCAGGCAGGGAGTGACAGGACAGACCTTGCGAGGTCGGCCTCCAATTTGTCAAAAACAGGTTCTCCCAATCCCGGAGGCACGTTTCTGGCTACGCACTCAACCACGCCTCCCAGTGAGTCACCGTCCTTGCGGGCCTCCTGGATACGCTCGATCATGCGTATAGCCATATCGCCGTCCGGGCATCGTGCGATGTTTGCCTCTACTTCCTCGGCGGACACGTAGTCTGGATCTACCTCCGCTTCCAGGTGCCACACACGCTTCACGTAGGCAACTATCTCGATTCCAAATTCCTCGGCCAAGTACTTACGGGCGATCGCGCCGCCCGCGACTCGCCCTATGGTCTCACGTGCGCTGGCGCGACCTCCTCCCATCCAGTTCCTGATGCCGTACTTCGCCTGGTACGTGTAGTCTGCGTGAGACGGGCGGTACTTCACACGCATCTCTTCGTAGTCTCGGCTGCGCGCGTCGCGGTTCCAGACGATGATCTGAATGGGTGTGCCAAGTGTCAGCCCATCGAAGACACCCGACACGATCTCGGCCTGGTCCCCTTCCCTGCGCTGAGTGGAGATCACGCTCTGGCCTGGCCGCCGACGATCAAGCTCCTTCTGGATGTCGCCTTCGTCGATTGGAAACTTGGGTGGACATCCATCAACGGTCACGCCGACGGCTTGACCATGTGACTCCCCCCAGGTAGTGATCCTAAAGCTGTGACCAAATGTGTTCGCCATTCAGTTTCCCTCCGGTTGGGGTGGGCTATCTTGATCAAATTCTTACTAAGTAGGGCGACTGCAAAAGGAGTCCGCAAGCCTGGTTATGTTATCATCTGGTGAATGTCTGCCTTCAGACGAAGTAAAGAAGGGCCCGGATTGAACACCTGCGAGTGCCTCCCGTGTTTCACGGGCGAGTGCGGCTCGTAGTCCGGGCCCACTTCGCCCCCTCCCTTGAACTGCACTTGAACTGGTCAGTACACTATTTTCATGAAAGTTGATTCACCTGCGTCTTCTGACGACGAAGGCCCTTCTACATCCGCTCCTTCAGACAAAGCTCGTGGAGCGGCCCCCTCCCCAGGCACCGTCAACGTCAACGGGCCTTCACGCGGTCAGGAGATCCCTCATTCTGCCGGGCAACGCTCACAACTTCCCCCTCGAACGGAAGTCCAGCCCCAGAGGGGATGGCGTCACACATTCTCTTCACTGAAGAGCCGGGACTACATGGTCCTGTGGCTGGGCATGATGGCGATGATGGGTGGAATGCAGATGCAGATGCTCGCCCGCGGGTACTTGGTGTACGACCTCACCGGCTCAGCATCACTCCTGGGTATAGTTAGCGCAGGGTCTGCGGTGCCAATGCTCGTGCTTGCCCTATTCGGTGGTGCGATTGCCGACAGATTCGACAGGAAACGGCTGATACAGATTGGTCAGCTTGTTGTCGGGCTGCTTGCGCTTGTTGTCGGACTGGCTATCTTCAACGATTGGATCCGCTGGTACCATCTACTGATTTCGTCGCTGGTTCAGGGCGCTATCTGGTCCTTCATGATGCCCGCACGCCAGGCGATCATTCCGCAGGTTGTCGGTCAGGACAAGATTGGAAACGCGATGGCGATCAACGCCGCAGGCATGAGTGCCATGACCCTTCTGGCTCCTGCCATCGCTGGTGGCCTCTACGCGTTCGCCGGCCCAGCCAACGTATACTTCGTCATCACTGGTCTGAGCGTAGTGGCGGTCATTATGACCACCATGATCACTCCTAGGGAGCCTACTGGCCCAGCCAAGAAGCGAGCGATGATGAGCGACATTGTTGCCGGACTGAGCTACATCAAGGGAAACCAGATGGTGCTGGTGTTGCTCGTCATGGGCCTGGCTACGACACTGTTGGCCTCCCCGTTCAGGATGCTTCTGCCTGTATTCGTCGTGGACATCTACGGCAGAGGACCGGACTCCATGGGCCTGCTGGTAGCGATCATGGGCGGCGGGTCACTTGTTGGCTCGCTCGTGATTGCGGCACTCGGCAACTGGCGTCGGGGTATGCTACTGATCGTAGGCGCATTCGCATCAGGCATCGCTCTGCTGCTGATCGCCGCTTTCCCCTTCTACTATGCGGCCGCGGTGATCATGCTGCTGGTCGGTCTTGGCGACTCCGGACGCAGGACAATCAACATGGGCCTAATCATGGAGGTCGTCGAAGACCAGTACAGGGGTCGAGTCATGAGCGTGTTCATGATGAACTTCGGACTCATGCCACTCGGAATGCTGCCGGCGGGCCTTGCGGTAGACTACTTCGGCGGCCCGCTGGCGATTGCCATACTGGGAGGACTCCTAGTTGCTGTGGCTGCGGCCGTGTTGCTGACCCAGAGGCAACTCAGAGGGTTCCAGTAGTCAGCGGCCAGCGAATCCATGGTCGGCTCAGAAGAGAGCCCTTGGATTCACTGACCGCCGAATATTACAAGCAGATTACTGCGCGTTCGCAGTCTCCATCTCTCTTGAGACAGATTCAAGCTCTGCCACTGCGCTGTGGACGAGAGCAGGATTCAGTCTCGCCGCGTGGTCCGTGTACCCTGCTCTTTCGAGCATCGAGCCGAGCTTGCCACCCTTGAACAGGTCGAGAGCCCATCCCAGCGGATCGGGCACCGTTGTTCTGTCGAGATACAGACGCTGGTTCTTTGCCCTGGGACCATAGTGGTAGTGGGGCGCCCTCTCGAAGCAGTCGAACGTCAGGAGTTCATATTCTTCCCCAGCAACATCGCCCATCACGTGGATCGCCACGCCCCTGTCGTTTGCAAGCTGTCGGAACTCTACGCCGAATCGCACCGGGCCAGCTTCCAGGATCACGTCGCCTCGATCGTGCATGACGGTCCTTCGTCCCGACACAGAGAGCTCACGCGACTGCGACTCAAGGTCTGCAATCGCGCCACCGAGATCGGCCTCCCTCGCAGCCTCTGCGAGTTCAGGGTACTCGGCCCGCTCGATCATTTCGGGCAGCCGGTCCTTGATCTGCTGGAGTGTCCAGTCGAGTGAGTCGCCCGCAGTTGTCTTGTCGAGCATGAGCCTCTGGTTCCGCTTCTGCGGACCGTAGTGGTAGTGTGGCTCGTGATCGAAGCAGTCGAACCTCAGCAACTCGTGCTCGTCGTCTTCACTGACTTCGCCCAAGACGTGTATGCAAACGCCCTGATCGTTCAGCAGGTCCCTGTACTCGATACCGAACTTGATTGCCCCGTCCCCTATTATTGTGTCGCCTCGTTCCTTCATTCCATCCTCCTTGCTGTTGGGTTACCCACCGACATTATACGTGCTCATGGCAAGTGCCACTCGCTACTCCCACATGAACACGGGCTTGCCTGTTCTTCCAGTGTCAAACAGCGTGTAGGCTTCGTCAGCCTGATCCAGCGAATATCTATGAGTTATGAGCTTGTCCAGCGGCACTTCCCGGCTAACAGCGAACTCGGCCGCTTCAGCCAGGCCCGCCAGGCTGAACGTCCAGGAGCCGTAGATTGTCAACTGCTTGTGAATGATCTGCGCGCTTATGTCAAATGTCGTCGTGTTACCTTCACCCACGAAACAGACACGACCCCAGTACCGTGCGGAGTCGACTGCGTTGATACGAACGTCAGGAATCCCGGTCGCGTCCAGGGTAGCGTCCGCACCTTCGCCTGCGGTCAGGCTCCTGATTACCGTTTCCGCGTCGTCACGCGATGCGTCAACAACAGTGTCCGCCCCTAATTCAGCGGAAAGCTCGAGTCGCTCGGGAATGACATCGACGGCGATCACTCGTGCCCCCATCGACTTGGCAAACAAAGTTGCGCTGGCGCCAACGGGTCCCTGGCCAAAGATCGCAACTGTATCGACTCCCGTGAGTCCCAGTCGCTTGATCGCGTGAAATGCAGTGCCCGTCCCACATGCGACGGCGGCGCCCTGGTCGAATGGCAGCTCATCTGGCATCCTAACGCACGTGGACGCCGGGCAGAGTAAGAAGTCCTGGTGACCGCCGTCCGCGGTAGAGCCATAGATCTCGTGGTGAACAAGACACATCTGGGTATAGCCGATCCGACACATCGAGCAGGAATTGCAGCCGGTGTAATGGTGCATCATCACCCTGTCGCCCACCTCGACCTCGGTCACGCCTGGTCCTACCTCTGCTACCACTCCACACGGCTCGTGTCCGGCCACGTGGAATGGAGGTGACAGCTCGGCGGCAGGAGTCCGGTATCTGCGCAGGTCACTCCCGCACAGCCCGGACGCCATCATCTTGAGCAGAACCTCTCCCTGCCCTGGCTCCGGTTCGGGAAGATCTCTCAGTTCGACCGTGCGGTCGCCGGCGAATACGGCCCCCTTCATTACGTTCACTCCAAGGCGCTGGCTCCACGTGCTCGGCAAGTTGACCGTGCAGGTTCGTATGCTACAATTCGGCAAACGTTCTAGCAAGCGGTTCCGCAAGCTGACCACCCGTTCACACCATCGCACCAAGTAACGCCGGAGGCAACTTCATGCGCCCAATTGCAGATGTCGCAGAGGATCTCGGACTGGCCCGCGACTCAATCATCCCTTACGGACACTTCAAGGCGAAGATTCCTCTGGATGCAATCCGAGAAGATGGGCGGCGTGGCAAGATGGTCGTAGTGACCGGCATTACGCCGACTCCGGCTGGTGAAGGAAAGACCACCACTACCGTCGGCCTGACTCAGGCGATGGGCCGACTTGGTAAGAACGTTGTGGCCACCCTGAGGGAACCTTCGTTGGGGCCGATATTTGGCATCAAGGGAGGCGGCACTGGTGGAGGAAAGAGCCTGATCGAACCCCAGGACGAGGTCAACATTCACTTCACCGGCGACGCTCACGCCGTTAGCTCGGCACACAATCTGCTCGCAGCTCTGACCGACAATGCAGCCCAGCGCGACCGGGTTCCAGGATTCAGGCCCGAGGGCATCACATGGAGGCGGGTCACAGACGTCGAAGACCGCGCCCTGCGTTCGATCATGACCGGCATTGGCGGGTCGAACAACGCGCCGGTTCGGGAGAGCGGTTTTGACATCGTGACCGCGTCAGAGATCATGGCGATCCTGGCACTGGCTCGGGATCTCGAAGACCTCCGCGCTCGACTCAGTCGAATAGTCGTCGGATACACGAACCAAGGAGATCCGGTCACTGCCGACGACGTCGAGGCTGTTGGCTCGATGATGGCCCTTCTGAGGTACGCAATCCAGCCAAACATCGTACAGACGACTGAAGGCCAACCCGTGATAGTTCATGCCGGCCCCTTCGGAAATATTGCCCACGGGTGCTCGTCCGTGGTCGGCGATAGGCTTGCTCTCGGTTACGCGGACTACGTGCTGTCAGAGGCCGGCTTCGGAGCAGACCTTGGCTTCGAGAAGTTTATGCACATTAAGGCAAGGTTCAACGGTCTCGAGCCACACGCCGCCGTCATCGTAGCCTCCGTTCGAGCCGTTAAGTACCACGGCGGAGTAAGAGTGCGGGACCTGGAAGTACCCAACAGGGAAGCCGTTGAAGAGGGGATGTCAAACCTGACACACCTTATCGGGATGATCCGTTCTTTCAACTTGCCGGTAGTCGTCGCGCTCAACCACTTCCCTACGGACACTCCTGAAGAGACTGCCATCATGAAGAGAGGTGCTGAAGAAGCAGGAGCCTTCGCAGCCGTGGAGAGCAAGGTCTTCGCGGACGGCGGTGCCGGAGGCATCAACCTCGCCAACGCCGTCATAGAGGCGACCAGTGCCGACGAACATCCTGAAATCAGCTACGCCTACGAGATGGACGATACGCTGAGGGACAAAGTCACTGCCCTTGCAAAGCGTGTATATAACGCGGACCGCGTATCGTATGTGCTCGCTGCAGGTCGGCAGTTGCGACAATTCCAGGAGAGAGGTTGGGGCAAACTGCCGGTGTGCATGGCGAAGACCCACCTGTCGATATCGCATAGGGCCAATTTGAAGGGGCGTCCGTCCGGGTACGTGTTCCAGATCTCGGATGTTCGAGCCTCAGTCGGCGCTGGGTTCATCTACCCAATCGCGGGCAACATCGTCACCATGCCGGGACTGCCCGGGTCGCCACGCCAGCTCGACGCGGACGAAAACGGGGCGATTCTGGGCCTGTAGTTCGTAGGTCAATCGAGGCAACTGTCACAGGGCCGACTCGTGGCTTGGCGATTAGCCCTGTTACGCCTTTTGCAGCGCCGCAGGTGGCGAGGTCATTCAGGACTCGTCTGGTAAACTCCTCTTAGGAGGAGTTGCCTGTGCCAGAGTTCTTCAATGTTCGTCCTCCCAGGCAGGCGTTCGACGAGCTGCTGCCCTATCTTGCTCCTGTCGCTGACATCGAGACGGTCGAAACAGCGGACTCACTGGGGCGCGTGATCGCTCGTGATGTAAGCTCATCGGAAGACCTTCCCGCGTTTCCCAGATCATCAATGGACGGATATTCTGTCCGTGCTAGCGACACATTTGGGGCGTCCGAGAGTCTCCCTGCCCTATTCGAGGTGGTGGGCGATATCCCTACTGGCGCGTCGTCTGATGTGCGCATTGGTATTGGGGAAGCTACTGTCGCATACACAGGCGGTACTCTGGCAGACGGCGCAGACGCGGTGGTCATGATCGAGCGCACTCAGCCCGCTGATGAGGTCTCCATAGAGGTGCTCAGACCCGTTGCACCCGGTGAGAACGTCATCCAGGTAGCTGAAGATATTAGATGCGGCGAGACTCTTTTTAGGGCCGGGCATCGCGTCAGACCCCAGGACATCGGCGGCCTGTTGGCACTCGGAATCACTAGTGTGCCGGTGTATCGACGACCAGTGGTCGGGATTGTCTCCACAGGGGACGAACTTACGCATCCTTCGGTGCGCCCGCCAAAGGGAAAGATCCGCGACATCAATACCTACACCATCGCGGCTCGATCCGCCCAATGCGGGGCGAAACACATCTCAGCGGGAATAGTGCGTGATGAGTACGAGCCGCAGTTGAAAGCCGCGCGCGGGACGCTATCGGATGCCGACGTCTTAATTTTCTCTGCTGGAAGTTCGCTGAGCACGAGGGATATGACAGCGGACGTGTTCAACCAGCTTGGGGAGCCAGGCGTGCTGCTCCACGGAATCTCAATCAAGCCCGGCAAGCCGACTGTCGTCGGGGTTGCACAAGGCAAACCTCTGTTTGGTCTGCCGGGAAATCCTGTATCAGCCCTCGTGGTCTTTGACCTGCTGGTAGCCCCGTCGATTCGCGTCCTGTCTGGCGAGACGCAAGCGCAACTCTTGCATGAAGTACCGGCTATCCTGATTCAGGATGTGCCCTCCGAATCCGGGCGTGAAGACTACGTGCCTGTGACGCTTTCCAGACTCGACGGCCGCCGTACGGCAACGCCGGTCTTCGGGAAGTCCAACCTCATATTTACGCTGATTAGGTCTGACGGAATCATTGAGATACCTATGGATTCCGGCGGATTGTACGCGGGAGAGACCGTGGACGTCAGGATCTATCCTTCATGACACATGGCCGGGGCAGGCACGGCAGACGTTACTACCTCCAGGACGTTCCACTGGACGAAGCCCGAACTCGTTTCCACATGGCACTGGAGGCGGCAGGTGCTCTGGGTCACACGAAGTCAGAGACTATCCCTATACAGGATGCCCTGGGACGGATAACCGCGGCCCCAGTCTGGGCAGCCCGATCGGCTCCTCACTACGACTCCGCCGCCATGGACGGCGTGGCGGTCAGGTCGAGAGATACAACTGGGGCAACGGAGACCTCTCCGTTCGTACTTTCCCTGCCCGATCAGGCGCGATGGATAGACACTGGTGAGCCGGTCCCCGATGGGTTTGACGCTGTCATAATGATCGAGGTCGTCGAGGAGATAGACGACACAACCATCCGTATAGTGTCCCCTGTTCCCCCCTACAATCACGTGAGGGCCATGGGAGAGGACATCGTCGCCTCCGAGCTGCTGCTCCCCGAGAATCACAGACTTCGTCCTGCCGACCTCGGTGCTTGCGCAGCCGCGGGTGTGATCGAGGTGGAAGTTCGACGGAAGCCGAGCGTAGCGATCATCCCAACAGGGACAGAGCTGGTTGACATTGACGCCGATCCAAAACCAGGAGACATCGTGGAGTTCAACTCCCTGGTAATTGGAGGGATGCTCAGCGAATGGGGCGCCGAGCCGACCAGGATTCCACCAGTCTCCGACGATCCCGAAAAGCTTCGAGTCGCGATCTCCACAGCCGCAAAGCAGCATGATCTCGTTTTGGTCAACGCCGGTTCTTCAGCAGGGGCCGAAGACTATACCGCCGGGCTGGTTGAAGAGCTTGGAGACCTTGTCGTTCACGGGGTTGCGATCAGGCCGGGACACCCTATTGTGCTGGGAGTCGTTGAGGACAAAGCCGTTCTGGGAATACCAGGCTATCCTGTGTCAGCGGCAATCGCCTGCGAGCTATTCGTCCAACCTATCGTGGAGTCTATGCTTGGATACGAGACTATCCCCAGGCAGACCGCAACCGCTATCGTCACCCGCCGAGTCCAGTCCCCTATGGGGGAGGACGAGTTTCTCAGGGTGCGGCTAGGTCAGGTCGGTGACCGGCTGGTCGCGACGCCGGTGCAGCGTGGCGCAGGAGTCATCAGTTCGCTGGTACGGGCCGATGGCATCACACTCATTCCTCGATCTGTCGAAGGCCTGGAGGCTGGATCAGAAGTGCAGGTCCAGCTCCTCAAACCAATCGAGGAAGTACTCAGGACCATTGTTGCTATCGGCAGCCACGACATGGTCCTGGACCTGATTGCCAGCCATCTGAGTGGGACCTCTGGAGGGCCCGGACTTACGTCCGGCAACGTTGGCAGCATGGGAGGCTTACTGGCAATTCGCAGGGGCGAGGCGCACATAGCAGGTTCTCATCTAATGGACGAGGAGACCGGCGCCTATAACGTCTCGTTTATAGAGAGATACATTCCCAACCGGGAGGTGGCCCTCGTACATCTGGTGGCACGCACGCAGGGCCTTATGGTCAAACCGGGCAATCCGCTGGGTATCTCATCTCTATCAGACCTAACCAGATCTGATGTCGGATTCGTCAATAGACAAAGAGGCTCCGGGACCCGTGTCCTTTTGGACTTCGAACTTCGCAAGTTGGGAATCGACACGGGCGAGGTACGAGGATACATTCGCGAAGAGTACACCCACCTCGCCGTTGCTGCGGCCGTGAGCGGAGGGAAGGCGGACGCTGGTCTTGGCATTCTACCGGCCGCCAGAGCCATGGGACTGGACTTCATCCCATTGTTCAGCGAGGAGTATGACCTCGTGATTCCAGTCGAGTACTACGCCTCTGAGCTCCTTAGCCCCGTGCTGGAACTGACTCGCAACCCCGAATTCCAACGAGAAGTCGAGGCTCTCGGGGGATATGACGCGACTAACATGGGAGTGCTCAAGATGACCATTGGTGGCGGCTACTCCTAGCGTCTGATAGTCTGAGTCAATGGAGGACTCTGGACAAATGCACTCAAGCCTTACGGCCGTGATACTCGCCGGCGGCATGAGCCGTAGACTCGGACGCAACAAAGCTCTCGAACCCTTCCAAGGCGAGCCGCTTATTCGTCGCGTAATCGCCAGGATGGGCCAGGTTGGCGAATCCGTCTCCGTGATTGTCAATGAACCCCAACGTGTGCATGAGCTTGATCTTCCCGATGAAGTCAATCCGAGTGTTGACCGGTATCCCGGCAAAGGTTCGCTGGGCGGCATTGTGACGGGACTTCTAACGTCCCCCACTGTGTGGTCGGCATTCTGCGCCTGCGATATGCCATTCGTGAACACCCGACTATACCGGTACCTGGCATCTCTACGTGATGGCTGCGATGCAGTAGTGCCAGTGATCGAGGGGAGGCCGGAACCAACGCACGCTCTGTACTCGAGAGTCTGTATTAGACCCATCGAGGAACGCATCGAGGCCGATGACCTGAAAATCTCGTCTTTCTTCAGCGAAGTTCGAGTTAGGCTGGTACCTGAGGATGAGATACGTCGCCTCGACCCGGACCTACTCAGCTTCTTCAATGTCAACACGCAGGAAGATCTCGAGACAGCCGTTAGCCTTGCGAACAAGGGCTCGGCCTCGTGAAAGCAGCTAGCCGCGAAACGGTGTCGGTAACGGTCGAGCTATTCGGTCACGCCCGGCTTGTCTGCGGACGTAAGGAGATCGCGTTGCAGCTTCCTTCCGAGTTGACCTCGTCAGACTTGGCTGGTGCCCTTTACACTTCGGCGCCATCCCTGAAGGGCGTTGTTGTAGACGAAAGTGGTCTTGGGCTCATGGCAAGCTACACCGCAAATCTTAATGGTCACTCGTTCCTGGAGAGTTCCCCTCTACGAACCGAAGAGGGAGACAGAATCTTTGTGTTTTCCAGCCAGGCTGGAGGCTAGCAAGTGTACGGCTATCACGGCAGAGTGCTCGTAGTCGACCTCTCAGAACGCACCTCCAGCCGTGAGCCTCTTGATGAGTCGGAACTCAGGCGATTCATAGGGGGGACCGGACTGGCCAGCTACTTGCTGTACACGCACTGCCCTCCGAGTGCAGACCCGATGGGCCCTGACAACCCGCTGATTTTCGCCTGCAGCCCCCTTGTCGGCAGCAGGTTGACCACCTCAAGCAAATTCGCGGTGGCCGCAAAGTCGCCGTTGACCGGGTTGATCGGTGACTCACTCAGCTCCAGCTTCCTGGCAGTAGAACTGAAGCGCACAGGGGTTGACGCACTCGTTGTAAAGGGAGCTAGCTCCCACCCTGCAATCCTCGTGCTGGAGGACGACGATGTCCGCTTCGAGGATGCATCGGACTTGATGGGGATGAGCACCCTCGACACCGAGAAGGAAATCAGGCAAGACCTTGGGCGGCGATTCAGAGTTGCGTGCATAGGGCCAGCCGGTGAGCACGGCGTTCGCTATGCGAGCATCGCCAATGACGGCGGGAGACAGGCGGGACGCACTGGAACCGGAGCAGTCATGGGGTCAAAGAACCTCAAGGCTATTGCCGTCAGGGGCCGCAATCCGGCGCCTGTGTTCGACGCTGCGAGTCTCAATGTGGTCGGACGTGACCTTTCAACTCGTAGTCTTGGGCCAGCCACCGAGAAGTATCGCACTACCGGCACTATGGCAAACATTGCGGTGTTTGACAGACTTGGCACGCTGCCTACCCGTAACTTCCAGCAGTCCACGTTCGACATGACTGATGAGGTTAGTGGCGAGGCCATGTACAGCGGTCACTTCGTCAAGAACGCTCACTGCGCCAACTGCACCATAGGATGCGAGAAGATCCTTACAGTCGGTGACGGATCAGGCAAATCCACCGGTCGGATGGAATATGAGAGCGCCTTTGCATTGGGGCCACTAGTAGGCGTCGGTGACCGTGAAACGATTATTCGCGCGTCCCACTACTGTGATGAAATGGGCATGGACACCATTAGTGCAGGTGGAACGATCGCCTGGGCAATGGAGTGCTTCGAACGTGGCATCCTGACCCTTGATGACACTGATGGACTTGATCTGAGATTCGGCAACGCGGACGCACTTCTGCCATGTCTGGAGGCGATAGCTACAAAGTCAGGCAATCTTGGCAGACTCCTTGCTGAGGGATCGAAGACCGCCTCCGAGACCGTTGGTCAGGGCACTGAGGCCTGGGCAATGCACGTTAAGGGCCTGGAGATGCCTGGCTACGAGCCCCGTAGTCTTCAGACGATGGCCCTGGCACTTGCGGTAAGCACCAGGGGCGCCTGCCACAATAGGTCGTCCGCGTATGAGGCGGATTTTTCCAACCGCGTTAATCGCATGGAGGCCGATGTCGCAAGAGGCAGGATCACCGCCGACGGTGAAGACTTCTCCGCAGTGCTCGATTCCCTGATCTGGTGCAAGTTCCTCCGCAAGGCATTCGACGACTTCTGGGAAGAGTCAGCGAACTCTCTCAGTCTGATCACAGGTTGGGACGTGCGGGCAGATGAGCTTAAGAAGGCCGGCGAGCGAATTAACAACCTGAAGAAGCAGTTCAACGTCAGGGAGGGCTGGACTCGTGAAGACGATACCCTCCCCGAGCGCGTACTTACTGAGCCTCTTCCAGATGGCGTGGGGGCTGGGGTCGGACTGTGCGAAGAAGATCTGCAGATGATGGTGTCAGCCTACTATCTAGCCCGAGGATGGAATCCTGACGGCACTATTCCCAGCAGTAAATTACTCGAACTCGAAATAGGAGATCTTCGTATATCGCGTGAGACGGCTGGCGCTATTGGTCAGTAGCCGCCACTCTGAATGCACAACGTACGGATTCAGTCTGCTAGAATCTCGATGCTCATGTTTGGGATGAATTCTTAGGGTATCTCTGTTGCCGACCGACCGAAACTCTTTACGACGCGAGTTGCGTGAGCGGTTTCCTCGAAACCACGGCCAACTCCTGCCTGCCCTTCACTATCTTCATCACGAGTTCGGCCACTTGCCTGACTGGGCGATGGAAGTAGTAGGCTGGCACCTGGGAATTCCCTCTTCGGAAGTGTATGGGGCCGCGACCTCTTACACAGAATTGCGAATCGTAAAGCCCAACTCCACGGTCGTAAGAGTTTGTGGAGCCCTGAGTTGTGCAGCAGCAGGGTCGATCCAGATTCTGGATGCCATCGCTTCCGAACTTGACGGTCATCCTGACGCTCCCTCAGGTGCCGTTACCTTGACTCTTGAACAGGTACCATGCGGGTTCTTGTGTGCAATGGCCCCAGCCATAGAGGTCAACGGGCAATGGCACGGGCGTCTTGACTCGGAATCAGCACTGGAGATTGTACGGGGTGCTGTGGGTGGTTAACGACAGTATCCGGAGTCGAATGAACGCCCTGGTTCGATCTGCCACTGAGCGATTCGAAAGTCGAGTGGCAGGCAAGACCAGGGTGGTGGCGCATGTAGGCCACTGCAGCCTGTCAGCGGGCGCCGATGGAATCGTGCGTGCAATACGTCACCAAGTCGATGACGATTCCACATTGATCGTGGCAGGATGCGACGGTGTCTGCTTCGCAGCTCCTTCAGTTGAGGTCATCCAGCCAGACGGCAGTCGCTCCTATCACCCAAATCTGACGACAGAAACGGCGGACTTTTCGTACCTGACTTCAGCCAAGGGAAGTTCCAAGACTGAAGTAGAGTCCTTCCTATCAGGCCAGATAAGGGTGTCATTAAGCGATTGCGGCAGCCTCGAGGCTGAGTCGATTGAACACTACCTCGCTAATGGCGGTTACTCTGCTTGGTCCGAAGCACTCCAATCTACGCCTGAATCTATCATCGACCATCTGAAGGATTCCCGACTGAGGGGTAGGGGTGGAGCCTACTTCCCCGCTGGGATTAAGTGGGAGGCCGCTCGAAATACTAGGGCCGAAACGAGGTATGTTGTTGTCAACTGCGAGGAGGGCGAACCAGGTCTGTTCAAGGACCGGCACCTCATGGAGGGCGTCCCTCACAGGATAGTTGAAGGCGCGTTGATTGCCGCCTATGCCATAGATTCCCACCAGATCATCTTCTACATCAACGCCGAGGCCAATCTCTCCAGCCAGCGCATGACCATGGCGGTGGAACAGGCAACTGAACTGGGCCTGATCGGAGGGGACGTCCTCGGGTCAGGTTTCGATGTCCAGGTAGAGATCCGACGTGGTGCTGGCGGTTACGTCTGCGGAGACGAGACGACACTGCTCAACACGGTTGAAGGATATCGCCGCGAGCCGCGATTGCGCCCTCCCTTCCCAACAGAAGCAGGACTTTGGGGCCAGCCGACCGTGATAAACAATGCGGAGACGCTTGCCAACGTCCCGTACATAATGAGTCATGAAACTGACGAGTTCACCTCCATCGGGGACGGCGACGACTCGGGAACGAAGATCATCAGTTTGAGTGGTTCGGTCAAAAGACCGGGACTCGTCGAAGTACCGATAGGTACCACGCTGCGGGAAGTCATCTACGACATCGGCGGTGGCATTCGGGACGACCGAAAACTCACCGCGATCGGAGTAGGTGGTCCCTCCAGTGGTGTGTTCCCTCCCGACATGCTTGACACACCTATCAAGCCGGGCTTCCTGCATGACGCTGGCGTCATGCTTGGAGCTGGTGGGGTTATTGCAATCGATGACTCGATGGACGTATTCGAAGTCGTTCGAAACCTGGCGCAATATAATGCCGATGAGTCGTGCGGCAAGTGCACACCATGTCGCGAAGGCACACCGAGAATGGTTGAGCTGCTGGATGCGGTGGTACAGGACGGAGCCTCTTCTGACGAGTTGGAGAACTTGGCCAGACTCGTTAACGATAGCTCTCTGTGCGGATTGGGGCAGGCGGCCGGAAATCCTATACTGAGCGGGCTGCACTTCTTCGGTGACAGGTTACCCAAGCGTCAAGGAGCTGATGGATGAGCGTCACACTCTCAGTCAATGGCAACAATGTCACCGTGAACGACGGCTCGTCAGTCTTGGACGCAATTAACCAATCGGGTACCTATATCTCGCAACTCTGCAAGGACCCTGACATGAAGCCCATCGGCGCGTGCAGGACCTGCCTTGTAGGTATCGATGGAGTGCGCGGATTCCCGGCGTCTTGTTCCGTCCCTGCGGTCGAAGGCATGGTAGTTGAAACTGAGACTGACAGGGCGCGTGACCTCAGGCGCGGAGTCCTAGAACTCACTATGTCTATGTTCCCAGACTCGGATGAGAACACCAACGGGAATCATAAAGAGCTTTCGATCGCTGCTAAGCATCACGGACTTGATGTGTCTCAGTGGGAAGGTCGTCCTCGCCAGCCCGTCGACGTTTCCAACCCCGTTTTCGACATCGCGATGGACTCATGCATTATGTGTGGACGCTGCGCACAGGCGTGCCAGGACGGTCACCAGTTCATTGGGGCGATCGACATTCTGGGACGAGGTACCGAAGCCAGAATCGGCACCTTCATGGACCGCCCTCTCGTCGAGTCGGTCTGCACGACGTGTGGCTCCTGCCTCGCCTCCTGCCCGACTGGTGCGATTCGTGTTAAGAATGATCCCCCTGAAACGGCGCGGACCGTAACGACGACGTGCCCATACTGCGGTGTGGGATGCGGCATCCAGGCCAAGGTAGACATCAACGACAACATAATCGAAATCCTGGATGACCCCGACAACCAGTCGTCGCTCGGGATGCTCTGCGTGAAGGGCAGGTTCGGGTTCTCATTCGTTAACCACCCGGACCGCATCAAGAAGCCTCTCATTCGCAAAGAAGGCGAATTCGTCGAAGTCGATTGGGACGAAGCGCTCGACTACGTTGTAGAACGGCTGGCTGAATACCGCGGAGACTCCTTTGGAACTCTCGCATCAGCAAAGGCAACGAACGAAGACGGTTTCATACAGCAGAAGTTTGCCCGACTCGTCATGGGCAGCAATCACATCGACCACTGCACAAGACTGTGTCACTCGCCATCGGTAGAGGCCATGCTGACCTCACTGGGAAGTGGAGCTACATCTAACTCCTACATCGACTACGAGGAAGCCGGATGCCTGATCATAATTGGCTCGGATGCCAATTCCAACCACCCCGTGGCTGCTTCTAGGATGAGGCGTGCGGTCGTTGAACGTGGGGCGAAGTTGATCATCATCAACCCTCGTCGCATCGATATGTGCGACTACGCCGACCTCTGGCTTAGGCCTCGCCCGGGTACCGACGTTGCTCTACTCAATGCCATGGCCAAGGTGATTGTGGACGAGGGACTTGCTGATTCCACCTTCGTTACTGACCGGACTGAAGGCTACGAAGAGTGGTGGAGCACCGCCCAAAAGTACGACCTCGACTACGCTGAGAAGATAACCGGGGTGACGGCAGACGACATAGCTGAGGCTGCCCGCATCTATGCGAGTCCCCCATTCAGTGGCTCGTGTCTTATCTGGGGTATGGGCATAACCCAGCATACTATGGGGACTGCGAACGCGCACGGCTTGTTGAACCTCGCCCTTGTAGCAGGTCAACTTGGTCGGCCGGGCTCCGGCATCTCGCCGCTCAGGGGCCAAAACAACGTACAGGGGTGCGGGGACTCTGGCTGCGTACCGAACTCATTCCCAGGCTATCAGCCCATCGGTGAGGAGTCGCTTGAAAAGTTCCAGGCTGCCTGGAGCAACCAGCCTCTGCCTCCCGATCCCGGACTCGTCATTACAGAGATGGTCCCGGCAATGGACACCGGTCGAATAAAGGCGATGTACGTCACAGGTGAGAACCCGTTGCTGAGCGAGCCGGACCTGAGTCACGCTGAAGAGATGTTCAAGAAGCTGGACTTCCTGGTCGTTCAGGACATTTTCATGCACGAAACAGCGCAGATTGCTGACGTCGTTCTGCCAGCTACGTCCTTCGCTGAGAAAGATGGCACGTTCACAAACAGCGAACGTAGAGTCCAGCGTGTACGAAAGGCAGTCGAGCCCGTCGGCGAGAGCAAAGCGGATTGGGAGATAATCAGAGACGTTGCCCTGCGCATGAGTTCGAGGCTTGGCCTGGAGCTTGAGCACGAGTTCGACTACAGCCACCCGTCCGAGATATTCGACGAGATGGCAACGCTTATGCCGATCATCGCAGGCATCTCATATGACCGCCTCGAAAACGAGGGCGGAATTCAGTGGCCCTGCCCCACTCCAGATCATCCGGGCACGCGTTTCCTGTATGAGTCCGATTTCCCTCGGGGGCCAAGGGCGAAGTTCGTCGGATTTGACCAGGGCCCTGTTGCCGCCGAGACACCGTCGGCAAGATTCCCGCTGATTCTGAACACGGGAAGGGTCCTCTACCACTGGCATGGCGGCACGATCACTAGGCGCGCGGACAATCTGTTGGCTCGCTCTCCTGAACTGACAGTAGGCATGAATCCCGCTGATGGCGAGAAGTACGGCATAGCCGACGGCGAGTGGATTCGAGTCAGGTCGCGCCGGGGCGATCTGGAGGCGCGGACGGTCTACACAGAGAGACAGCGCATCGGCGAGATCTTCGTTCCATTCGTGAAGCTCCAGGAGCACGCCGCCAATTTCCTAACCAACTCTGCGCTGGACCCTAATTCCAGGATTCCTGAGTACAAAGTCTGCGCCGTGCGAGTTGACCCAGTTGGCGAAGACAGGGGTGTTACAGCGAATCGCAAACCCGTGGCAACCGGATGACTCAGCAGCCCCTTTCCCAGATTCCCAGGCCAAGCGCGAGCTCATACGAGGGCAAGAAGAACCTGTTTCTGGTTCCCAACTACGTTGCGGCGCCAGGACTGCCCCAAGAAGCTCTGGAGCTTATCGAGAAGTACTGGTCTGAGGTGCGAGACTCCATCGGTAACCTGGAGCGGACTCTGGGTTCGGTGTCGAAGGTGTACCACGAGATGGTATGCGCTGAAGGTGATGAAGGTCTTCAGCATCTCGAGGTCCTGAATCCAACTGCCTGCACACTGGTACGCGCCATGTGCCAGTCCACAGCCACCATGCGGCAGTTGGAGGACGGTGAGCTAGTGGCAGAACACTCGGACTGGCAGAGAGTGCTTACCATGGGGCCTGCCAGTCAAAAAGTCCTGCAGACCTCCCTGGAGGGCTACCAGGAGACACTTGTGGCCAGGTACAAGAGAATCGCAGACAGGATCACAGAAGATCTCGCTGTTGGCGACTGTGCCGTGCTGTTCATTCGCGAGGACCATCAGGTCCAGTTCCCGACCGAAGTTCAGGTCTTCTATGTCGCGCCACCGTCCCTGGACGCCCTCAAGAGATGGCTCGACAACTACTTCCGTTCGCCACCACAGCCGGAGTCACAACAGGGAGAGTAAGTCCCAAATGGCCGAACATGAAAACGGTTCCAAGCTGCGATCGAGTGAGTGGTTCGATACTCCCGAGTTGTATGGATGGCTGCGTCGTGCAGCTTTCATGGCAGAAGGGTACGGGCCGGAGGCGTACGAAGGCAGGCCGATTATCGGCATCTGCAACTCGTGGAGCGAACTGACCCACTGCAACGCGCACCTGCGGACTCTCGCCGAGGCTGTGAAACGCGGCGTGTGGCAGGCTGGCGGATTCCCCATGGAATTCCCTGTTATGTCGCTGGGTGAGTACAACATGCGCCCTACGACGATGCTGTTCAGAAACCTGATGAGCATGGAAGTTGAAGAATCAATACGGGCCAATCCCTTGGATGGCGTTGTACTTCTCGGCGGCTGCGACAAGACGACCCCTGCCCTGCTCATGGGCGCTGCCAGCGCGGACATCCCGTCCATTATGGTCACCGGAGGTCCACAGCTGAAGGCCAACTGGCGTGGCGAGGAACTTGGCTCCTGTACCGACTGCCGACGCTACGAGGTAGAGCTCCGAGCTGGCAGGATCACTGAGGATGACTGGGCGGAACTCCAGACCTGCATCGTCCGTAGTCCCGGACACTGCATGGTGATGGGGACTGCATCCACGATGGCCTCTGTTTCTGAGGCAATGGGGATCGCCCTCCCAGGTAACGGCGCCATTCCGGCGGTCGACTCCCGCAGGCTTCGACTCTCAGAGTTGGCCGGACGTCAGATAGTTGAACTGGTGCGAAAGGACATTCGGCCGTCCCACATTATGACTAGGCAGGCGTTCGAGAATGGCATTCGGACCCTGCACGCCATGGGAGGCTCCACCAACGCGGTGATTCACCTCACGGCGATAGCAGGAAGACTAGGAATCGATCTTCCTGGCACCCTCTTCGACGATCTTTCCCGTACAACCCCTTTCCTGTTGAACCTGAAGCCGTCAGGCCGTTACCTGATGGAAGACTTCCACAACGCGGGCGGAGTTGGCGCTCTGCTGAAGGAGATCTCTCCTCTCCTGCACACGGACTCCATAACGGCCACTGGCCTGACCCTCGAACAGAACTTCAAGTATGCGATCAACTACGATCAGGATGTGATTCGCACCCTGGACAATCCCATGAACCCGGAAGGCGGCCTCGCAGTCCTGACAGGCTCTCTGGCACCAACCGGGGCTCTGATCAAGCCTACTGCCGCCTCTGAGACTCTGATGACCCACGAGGGCCGAGCCATAGTCTTCGAGGACCACGACGACCTGTTCGACCGCATCGACGATCCGGACCTCGACGTCACTCCCCAGGATGTACTGGTGATGCGCTCAAGCGGGCCGATTGGTGGTCCTGGCATGCCCGAGTGGGGGTTCCTGCCTTTGCCAAAGAAGATCCTCGCCTCCGGAATTCGCGACATGGTGCGATTGAGCGATGCCAGGATGAGCGGCACGGCTTTCGGGACTGTTGTCGTACACGTCACGCCAGAATCTGCTGCAGGAGGCCCGCTTGCCGCAGTCAGGAACGGTGACCGTATCAAACTCGACGTACCCAGTCGGAGTTTGGACCTTCTCGTCGAAGATCGCGAAGTCAAGCGGCGACTTGCAGAGTCACCCCCTGTCAGGCCAGTCCACAAGCGCGGCTACACTTCGATGTATTCACAGCACGTGATGCAGGCCGACAGCGGCTGCGACTTCGACTTCCTTCTGGCAGCCGCTGACTAGCGCGGTCGGGTTCTGGACCCCTAGCAAATTGGCTTCTGCAGCACCTCGGAAGGGATGGAGCGGGACAGAAGGTTCCCTACGTCGGGATTTCCTTTCAGGCTGCGGTTCTCGATCATCACGTTGCCCCTGAGAAGCACGGTTTCCGGCCAGCCCTTGACGTGCCAGCCTTCCCATATGGAGTAGTCCTCGAGATGAAGGTCGTCTAGTGTCAACGGCCTGTCCCATGTCGTGTCCATGATGCAGATGTCGGCATCAGACCCCGGCGCGATCGCTCCCTTCTTCGGGTACATTCCAAAGATCTTGGCGGCGTTCGTGGATGTGATGTCAACGAATCGCTCAAGGCTCATGCCAAGCTCTGCAACACCGACCGAGTAGGCAATCCCCATGCGGGTCTCGATGCCGTTGTGGCCGCCGGTAACATCCGCGACAGTCTTGAATCGGGTCTTCTCCTCCCAGGTGGTCGAGACCAGGTCCGTCGCAACGGTTGACAGCCGGCCGTCAAGCAACCCCTGCCAAAGTGAGCTTCTGTCGTCCTCTTGCTTAAGTGAGGGATACGTGTGGTACTTCATACCGTAATCTTCACGGTAGTTCTCGGCATTGAAGCAGGCGTAGTTGTGCAGGGTCTCACCGTAAATCGGCAATCCCAGCATCCTGGCTTGACCGACGGCCTCCACCCCTTCTTGGGCGCTCACATGGACGAAGTAAACAGGACACTTCTTCTTGGTTGCGAGCCGGAGAACACGTCGGAAGGACACGTCCTCTGACAGGTTTGAGTGGATATGGTGCATATTCCACCAGTCCCACAGACCGTCCTCCTGGGCGTTGTCGTAGTTGAAGTGGACCATATCGTCGTCCTCTGAGTGGACGAGCAGGATCCCGCCTCCCTCGGTGACCCTATCCATGATGATGGCAAGCCGACCGAAGTCGGTCTTGTTGTTCTGCATCTGAGGGCTGGGCGGACGTATGGACGTGGTAAATATCTTGAAGCTAGGGAATCCCTCTTCAATCAGTTCAGGTATCTGGTTGATGTGAGCCCTGGTGGCTCCGTTCGTAAAGATAGGATGATAAGAGTAATCAGTGTAGGCGTTGCCTTCCCACCTCTCCGCAGCTTCCCCAAGTGCGTGGCGCAGGTCGTGCCCGGGAACTTGAGTGGCGAAGTCCAGAACCGTTGTCGTTCCACCCCAAACCGCGGCCTTGGAAACTGGTTCGGCCCCGGAGCGTTCTGGCTGACGTGGTCCCCCAATATGAGCGTGAGGTTCGATTCCTCCAGGAACGACCAACTTGCCCGTCGCATCTATGATCAGCTCGTCGCCGGCTGGAATCGCACCGGGTTCCGTGACAGCCTGAATAGTTTCGCCAGAAATCCAGATGTCGAACTCACCAACTCCTGATGGTGTGACTGCCGTTCCTCCCTTGATGAGCGTCATGGCGTTCCTCCTCCTGGTTTTGATTTCAGGTCAGTGCCGAAACGACAGCGTCGCCGACGTCCTGTGTGCTGGAGTTTCCTCCCAGGTCAGGCGTTATTGTCTCACCCAGGGCGACCACGTTTAGCGACCCCTTTTCAACCGAATCGGCCGCGGCATCCTCTCCCAGGTGCCTTAGCATCATCGCTCCCGACAGAATTGTTGCGAGTGGGTTGGCGATCCCCTGCCCAGTGATGTCCGGGGCGGAACCGTGGACCGGCTCGAACATCGAGGGGTAACGTCTGTCCGGGTCTATATTTCCACTTGGGGCGAGCCCCATGCTACCCGTGATGATTGCCCCGATGTCCGTCAGGATGTCTCCGAACAGGTTGCTCCCGACCACCACGTCGAATGACTCTGGCCTTCGTATGAAGTCCATGCAGGCCGCGTCCACGAGCAGCGAGTTCGTCCCGATGTCGGGATAGTCTTCAGCGACCCGCTCGAATGCCCTGTCCCATACCAACATTCCGTATCCGAGAGCGTTTGACTTCGTGATCGAGGTAACGTGCTTCGCCTTGTTTCTCCTTCGAGCGACCTCGAACGCATGTCTGATGATTCGTTCGCAGCCCTTCCGGGTGAAAACAGCAGACTGAATTCCAACCTCTTCTGGGAAGTCTGGATACAGGAACCCTCCGACGTCAGCGTACTCGCCCTCGGTGTTCTCACGTACGACTACCATGTCGATGTCGCCAGCCGAATAGCCCTTGATGGGTGAATCTATGCCCTCGTAGAGCACGCTGGGCCGCTCGCACACGTACTGGTCGAATGACCGTCGAATGGGAAGCAGGAGTCCCCCGAGAGTTATGTGGTCTTGGAAGTCGGGATGTCCTACCGCGCCGAGGAATATGACGTCAGACTCGGTAAGTGTATCCAGACCATCCGAAGGCATGACCACGCCATGCTCCCTATAGTACTCGCTGCCCCACGGATACTCGTTCCATGTCCAACTGATTCCGTACTCCTGCCCGACGGCATCAAGTACCTTGATTCCCTCTTCGATTACCTCAATTCCGATGCCATCACCCCTGATGACCGCTACCTTGTAGTGTGACAATTGATTTCGCTCCTCTAATGGCGATGCGGAGGTATTGTAAGACGCACGCTGCCAGATTGCACCCCAGCCGTGTGTTAGAATCCCGCCGACGTCTAATGGAGAACTGACAACCTTACGGAGCCCGCATTGAAACTCTTCGTCCAGGCACAGATAGATACTTTGCTGCAGGGAGCTCTGTTCCTGGAGGCACAGCCTGAGGTCGAGCCAGGCACACTCACTGGCCTGGTGTCCTTACGTGAAGCACTAGGCAGCCCCGGCTTGAATACTCTGGCCGAAGTGAACTTGGATTCATCCGTGGGAACAGGATCGGAACCAGTCTTTGAGATTGTCGAATCCATGAGGGCTGCTCTCGACACACTGGTATCACTTACAGCCAGTGGAGACATGCCGCTGGATCAGACCCTGATTTCGGCAGCAAGGGACTCTGTTGTCGATGCCCACGATTCGCTTGCAGCCAAGGCCCGATTGCAGTTGTCTGAGTCATTAAGGGGCATTTACGTAATTGTCGATCCCGAGGCGACCAGACGGAGACCAGTGACAGATGTCGCGTTCCAATCCCTGGAAGGTGGCGCAAAGGTCGTTCAATTGCGTGACAAGCTGAACGACAAAGGCCCGATGCTCGAAACGGCCAGGGAACTGAAAGCGATCTGCGCAGAACACGACGCCCTGTTCGTCATGAACGACCACGCCGATCTGGCGCGGGCATCGAATGCTGACATACTTCATGTCGGCCAAACTGACCTACCCATCTCAGAGGCACGACGAATCCTGCTTCCTGATCAACTGATTGGAAACTCAAACGGCACCATGGACGAGCTCCAGCGTTCCCAGGAAGACTCCGTCGACTATGTTGCGGTGGGAGCAATCTACGCGACCACGACGATGGGAAAGTCAGGCCGCACAGCCCTTGGTCCTGAGATGATCAAGCGAGCCAGGGAGACAGTGACACAACCCATTGTCGCCATTGGCGGAATCAATAGCTCGAACATCGTGGATGTTGCTAAGGCAGGCGCCGAATCTGTGTGCGTGGTAAGCGCAATCACGTTCGCCGACGATCCTAGAGTTGCCACGGAAGAGCTGGTAGAGCTCTTTGAGTCGGCGAAAGGTTAGCGGGTCCCAGGAAGTGTCAGAATCTACGAAAAGGGCATCGTCAGAAGAACTGATTGCGGCGATTCGTACTGCAGGTGAAGACGCTGAGCAGCTGCTTAGGGGAACTCATGAGGCCAGAGAACAGGCGTTGACGCTGTCGCGGCAGATTATTCGTTTCTCTGCCAACTCCATCCGGGCAACTCATAGGGGTGACTTCGGCGATGCCCGTGATCTAATCGGACGCGCGACCGTCCTCAGGTCTGAGATAGAATCTGAACGCCGGGATCATCCGGCCGTCTATTTTGGTGGTTACGTAGAAGACGCCCTCAAAGAGTATGTGGAGGCGCACGCAACTCTTGCATTTGCAGAAGGCTCTCAACTTCCGACGATGATTGACCTGGATGTGGGAGCAGCGGTCTATATGAATGGACTGGCCGAGGCGATCGGGGAGATGAGACGCCTGGTACTCGATCTTCTTCGCGGCGACGAGTTCGCGAGGAGTGAGTCCTACCTTGAGATTATGGATGAAGTCTATTCAGTTCTGGTGACGCTGGATTACCCGGACGGTGTTACTCGAGGCCTCAGAAGGACTACTGATGTCATGAGGGGAGTAATCGAGCGGACTCGCGGCGACATAACGGTTGCCCTACGTCAGAGGAGCCTCGAGGCCCAACTGGAGGAACTGAACAGGAAGCTGGATTCGTCCCGGTCTTGACCGTATTCCGTCTGCTATGCTAGCTTTTGGCTCGAAATGAACGCCTAATTTGACCAAGGCCTCCCCTATTACCGGGGGGGCTTTTTTGTGGAGGCATCCATTGGACATTCTGTACTTATCAATTGTTGCAGGTGTCATTGCACTGGCATTTGCCGCGTACCTCTCCTGGAAGGTCATGCAGTCTGATGCAGGCAGCGAACAGGTCAGGTTTATCGGAAATGCCATCCGTGAGGGTGCAATGGCATTCCTGTCGCGGGAGTATAGGCTCCTCGCGGTATTTGTAGTTATCGTCTTCGTCATTCTTTGGGTCTTCATAGACCTCGATGTCCTCAATAAGGTGGAAGGCGACGGCGAAACAATTCCAGGTACCGCAATCTCGTACCTGGTAGGGGCCCTCGGTTCTGCTCTCGCGGGATTCATTGGCATGAGTATCGCGGTTCGTGCGAACACGCGAACCACCGTGCAGGCCCAGACCGGCCTGAACCCCGCCCTTAGAGTTGCCTTTAACTCGGGCACTGTAATGGGCGTCAGCGTGGTCGGTATCGGCCTGATCGGCATTACCGTGGTGTACCTGATATTTCAGGACATCACGCTGGTAGCCGGATTCGGGTTTGGAGCCTCATCCATCGCCCTGTTTGCCAGGGTTGGCGGCGGGATCTACACCAAGGCTGCAGACGTGGGTGCCGACCTGGTAGGAAAGGTTGAGCAGGGCCTGGACGAGGACGACCCCCGCAACCCTGCCACGGTTGCTGACAACGTAGGCGACAACGTGGGCGACGTTGCAGGCATGGGTGCCGACCTATTCGAGAGCTACACAGGTTCGATTATTGCGACGATAGCACTTGTAGGTGTTGGGGTTGCCGCACTTGGCATGTCTCAGCCAGACAATGAGTTCAGTTCCGAGTTAGCAGTCTTACCTCTTCTTATCGCTGCAATCGGAATCATCGCTTCGATTTTAGGGACCTTCCTTGTGCGGACCAAGGACGGGGCGAGTATGGGCAACCTGCTCTGGTCACTGAGATTTGGAATCTTCGGTGCGGGAGCTCTCGTGCTGATTGGTACGGCAGCTGCGCTACTGGTCCTGGATATGGACTTCAAGCTGTTCTGGGTGGTGCTCACCGGCCTGGTCGCCGGTCAGATCATAGGCACCTCCTCGGAGGTATACACAAGCTACGAGTACAAGTTCACAAGGGAGATTTCAGATCAGGCACTGAGCGGTCCAGCAACGGTTATCATCTCAGGAATTGGCCTGGGAATGATTAGCACTCTTATTCCGGCCGTCGTGGTGGTCATTGCAATGTGGCTGGCCAATGATCTCGCCGGAACTTACGGAGTTGCCCTGGCTGCTGTAGGTATGCTTTCTACACTCGGTATTACCCTCGCCACAGATGCCTATGGACCCGTTGCCGACAACGCCGGGGGAATTGCTGAGCAGGCCGGACTTGACCCTTCGGTCCGTGAGAGAACTGATGCCCTCGACTCGCTGGGTAACACCACCGCTGCTACTGGTAAAGGCTTCGCAATAGGCTCTGCCGTACTGACAGCGCTTGCCCTCATGGCAGCCTACTCGGAGGTCACGAACGTCGAAGCCTTCGACCTTCGTGAGGTTGATGTCCTGATGGGCCTGTTGATTGGAGCCCTTCTGCCATTCGTGTTCGCGGCGCTTACCATGCAGGCCGTTGGTCGAGCTGCCAGCGCAATGGTGGAAGAGGTGAGGCGTCAGTTCCGGGATATACCAGGTCTACTTGAAGGGACTGCCGACGCAGACTACACGCGTGCAGTAGACATAAGCACTCGCGGCGCAATGAAAGAGATGGTCCTTCCAGGTGTATTGGCCATAGTTGCTCCGGTTGCCATTGGACTGATTCTCGGGGCGGAAGCTCTTGGCGGAATGCTGATCGGATCCATCGCGACCGGCTTCCTTCTCGCCATCATGATGGCCAACGCTGGCGGGGCTTGGGACAACGCGAAGAAGTTCATCGAGGCTGGTGCGCATGGCGGCAAGGGTTCCGACCCACACGCCGCGGCCGTGGTCGGAGACACTGTCGGAGACCCGTTCAAGGATACTTCCGGACCCTCCCTGAACATCCTCATCAAGCTGATGAGCATAGTGGCCCTGGTCTTTGCCCCTCTGTTCCTCTGAACCACGACTCACACTTAGACATTTGAGCCACCTTATCCTGCCCTCAGGGCAGTCCAGTAAGGTGGCTCTTATCGTAATGTAGGCACGGCGCCTCGCACTGGATGCACGACGCAGATCTAATTCTTCGTGTAGACTTCAAAAGAATTGGCGAATGCCCAGGTGGCGAAATGGCAGACGCGGCGGACTTAAAATCCGCTACCCGAATGGGTGTGGGGGTTCGAGTCCCTTCCTGGGCACCAGCTAACCTGCCGAGGCAACGCCGAACAACTGACGCTTCTTCGCGTGCAGAAATCGAGTGGCCACGAAAGTCAGAGGCTTCCTCGCCGCGTTGAAGTTCTGCCTGAGCGCCGCAAAGACCTGTGACAGCTCCAACGCCCGAGCCGCGGGGTGCTCTTGTGCCAGCCCGTAGAAGGTGCGGCCCTCCCGCTCATACTCCTCGAGGGTACGCCGCATCCGCCACGACCGTGGAAGAACGGAACTGCTCATGCTCCCTGCCCTGCTTTGCGCGCCATCAGGGAAGACTCCGGACAGGAATAGGCATACGTCGGCGATTCGCTTGTAATACCCGAACTTCTGCTCTGGGTCGGCGTCTGCAGCGAACCTGATAAGGCTGTCCACGTCCATGTCATTGTATCGGACTCTTCGACGGACGCCTCTGCGGACACGCACAGGGACCGTGTAGCTGTTGATGCGTGTGAAAGAGGCCATCATCGACGCCAGGTATTCGACCACCCCAGGACGCTCCATGAACTCAAGGACGTCCGGGGTGTCGAAGACCGGAATCGACATCCGACCTTCACGCTCTTCCGTGTACGCTGCAGTCTCCAGTGCGCGATGGGAGTTGCGAAGAAGGATCTCGAAGAACAGCGCGGGCGAGATGTACAGGAATATCTCGTCGTCATTCTGTACCCGCTCCAGTAGGGCCACATCTCCCAGCATCGCGGCACGGAATTTAACGTCTTCCGTGATGAGCATCTTGAGTTGTTCGGAGTTAGCCGAATTCGGGGCCACGTTCTCGACTACGAAGTCGAGGTCGCGCTCGCTGAAGTTCGGCCATTGGGTATCCTTTCTAAACATATGGCGGCTCCTTCCCAGTCTAGGATTCCCCATTCCAGACTAGTATGAACACGTTTCTTCGATCGTTTGACTGAATTGTATCACCCTACGGTCTGGGTTCCTGTTTCGTGTATCATGGCGGTCAGCCCACTCGCGGAGGACATCAATAGCCGGACTACGATGGATACCGAGACCCCAGACGTTCGACGCTTGGATCGCTTATCGCGATTATCGGTTCATCTGGGTAGGAAACTTCTTCGCGAACACCGCTCACTGGCTTCAGCTCCTGACCCTGGGTTGGCTGGTCCGTGATCTCACTGAGGGTACGGAGGGCTCTGCACTCCTGGTCGTCGGAATAGGCGGCATTAGCACCCTGCCCGGAGTGATCATCGGTCCCCTTGGCGGCGTGCTTGGCGACCGGGTCGACAGGCGCAAGCTCATCATGGCGCTCCAGGCGGTCATGGCCGTCATCGCCTTCGGCTTCGCGTGCCTCATCGCCTTCGATGTCGTGGAAGTCTGGCACGTGTTCGCATATGCCATAGTGAGTGGTGCATTCCTGTCGATCACCCAACCGATGCGTCAGGCCCTGATTGCCAACACTGTGCCAAGGCATATGCTCGGTAATGCGTACGCCACCAACGTGCTAACGATACCCGGCACCAGGGCCATCGGCCCGTTCGTTGGTGGAATTCTGGTTAGCTCTTTTGGGTTCTTCTGGAATTTTACTATCGAGTCGCTGCTTTACGTGGGAATGATACTTGCCTACTGGCCAATGCATACCCCATACACCGAATCGCGCCGCTCCCGAGGCGGTACCGGAACGACTGGATTTCTGCAGGACCTTGCCGAGGGTTTCAGGTACATCTGGTCAGGCAATCGGGTGCTTTTCCTTCTGATAACACTGACGGTAGTTCCCAACGTCGTGCTCCAGCCTGTGATGTTCATGCTTCCCCTGTTTACAACAGAGATACTGGGGAGGGGAGCTGATGTGGGCGGATACATGCTGGCGATTAACGGGTTCGGCGGATTCTTGATGGCGCTAACCATCGCCTCATTTGGATTCTTCATCAAGCGCGGAATGCTCTGCCTGATTACGGCTGCTGTCAGCTCGATTCTGGCCCTTGTGCTGATTCAGGCTGCTTGGCTCCCGGTAGCGCTATTTGTAATTGCCCTGTTCGCAGCCAGCCAGACAGCCTTCAGGACTACAAACGGCACACTCACACAGACACTCGCACCTGACGAGCTGAGGGGGCGCATCACAAGCCTTCAGAGACTTGGTCAAGGGTTCGTCGTTGGGTCCAGCCTGCTGGTGGGATGGTTCGCGGGCGTGACCTCAGTAAGGTTTGCCCTCGCAGGGATGGGTGTTGTGGGACTTGCCCTCGCAGCGGCCTACATGATATTCGCCGGACGGCTGAGAGAGCAGGAATAGGCTGGGAACGCCTAAGGAACCCAGTAACTGACGGTTCAGTCCAGTCCCTTGCCTAGTACCTCGCGAGCGACTTCTTGGCTTCGAGGGTCATCTCGTACTGCCTGGGACGCTGGTTCCCAAGTTCATTGACCCCTCGCTTCTCCATGTAAGGGAGAAGGTCACGCCTGAATATGATCCCGAATGCGGGCCCGTCAGCGGCTGCTAGATGGTGACTCGGGAAGTTGGTGCGGATTATCTGCTGGCAGTCGGTGCTCTTGAACTTCCCTACTGGCATGTCACGAATTAGCTGCAACGCGATGCGTTCTGTAACAGTCAGATCATCACGTTGGGCGCTGGCCCTTGGCCGCTGTTTCTCGGAAGGCTTTTCTTCTTCTTGCGACTCAGAATCTTCGTCAGCTTCTGAGTCGGCGACGGCTTGATCCACCTGGACCTCTTCAGCCTCACCCTCTTCAGGCTCTAGCTCATCGTCCTCGTCTTCGTAGTCATCCCAGGGGGCGTATCTGTCCACGACGTGCACGTATCTCTCTGGGAAGAACTCCTGCAGAAGTGAAGACTTGGTGTCCACTCGGTCAGTCAGAACCCAGAGGAACGGCACAAGTTCGGCAGAATCGATTGGCTGGCCCTTCTCGAATTCTTCGGCCAGCTTCGCGTAGAGGGAGATGAAGTCGCTGTCATCGCTGACTACTGCTACGTGGCTAACGCGGCTGTGGTTGAAATCGCTGATCGCATCCACTGCGATCGCCATATCTGCCGCATTCTTCGTGGCTGCAAGGCTGTAGTGCTGTACACCCTTGACGGTTACATGGAGTTCCCTGAATGCATCGCTCGCCCATACCTGCCAAAGGTGTACGTGATCAGCTCTGACGTAGAGATTAAGCTGCGTGGGCTTGGGAAGTTGCCTGGGCCATCGATGGATCAGCAGGAGCAGGACTTCCTTTGCCATTTCCTGCAGATTCTGAATGTCGGCGTAGATTCCGGTGCTGGTTTCGACGATAATTTGTTCTTCTTCCATGCCTCGATTCTACCAGCATTGAGAACGGGTTCACAAGCTGACAGCAGGCAAGGCGCCTTCGAACATCGCCCCCACTGAGAGCCCGCTGTGTATCCGATGAATGGCCTCACCCAGTATGGATGCCACCGAAATTACCCGCGTCTTGTCCCCCAGTTTGTTTGGTCCGATAGGAAGCGAATCCGTAACGGCGAGCTCGAGCATCGGGCTTTGCTGGATCAGTGTAGGGGCCTCGCCGCAGAGTACTCCATGTGTAACGGCGCAGAATACTTCGGTGGCTCCGTTCAGGACAAGCGCGTCCGCGGCAGCCAGAACTGTGCCCCCGGTAGTAATCTCGTCATCGACAATGATAGCTTTCTTGCCTGCAACTTCACCGATGACCTGATCTGCTACGACTTGCTCGGAATTGCCGAGTCTGCGCTTCTGAACTACCGCCAGATCGGCGCCGAGAATGTCCGCGGTTTCCCGCGCCCTCTTGGCCCCTCCGACATCAGTTGCCGCGACGACGACGTCCCTCCCATTACCAAACGGGCGAGCCAGCATGGGAATGGCTGTCAGTTCATCGACCGGGATGCTGAAGAATCCCTGGATCTGGCCTGCGTGGAGGTCTAGCGTCAGGACCCTGTCAGCGCCGGAAACCTCAATCATCGAGGCGATCAGGCGAGCGGTGATCGGTACCCTGGGCTGGTCTTTCTTGTCGCTTCTACCATAAGCATAGTAAGGAAGTACGGCAGTTATACGACCGGCCGACGCACGCTTGAACGCGTCAAGCATGATCATCAGTTCCATGATGTGGTCGTTGACTGGTTCGCTGAAGGGTTGGACGATGAAGACGTCCCGCTCGCGCACGTTCTCAAGTATCCTCACGAACGTGTTGTCGTTCTTGAACTTGAACACTTCCATGTTCCCAAGCTGGATACCGAGGTAGGAACAGATATCCTGAGCCAACTGGGGATGGGCGTTGCCCGTGAACACCTTGAGGTCTTCAGCAACCGGCATTGCATATTCTCCCTGCGCGGTGATTCCCGGAATCGCGAAGCCATGGAATTGTAGCATAGCGGTTTGCGGCGGATTCAATACTCATTGGGACATTCTAAGTTCATTTTCGTTCGGTTTCGACTCACCTTCATGTCTGGTCTTGGCCCTTAGGACCGCTGAGCTGCGGATCACCCTGTGTCCATCGCTTCCTATTGCGCAGTGTGCTACTCCGCGCTAGTACTGGGGAGAATGTCACGTGCTGTGTTAGGATACCCCGGCTTGTGCCGGGGCCAGTCTTCTGGACGTGGCCGGACGAAGGACAGCCGCAGGATTCACTAAGGTCATGACTTCCCAAGACTACTCACACATCCCCGAGAGGCCTGAATTGCGCCTCGTTGAACCGATGTGGGTTGAGCATCAGGGCCAACGGTTTCTGCACCTTAGAGACCACCTCACGCTTTCCGACATGACCGTAATGATTCCGGAAGTCGCTGCCCCTATCGTGACACTCCTCGACGGCACGAGAAACTTGCCTGAGATTCGGTCTGCACTTGCTCTGCGGTTCGGCCTGACCGTTTCGGACCAGGAGACGGCGTCGATGATCGACCAGCTTGATCAAGCTCTCATGATTGGGAATGGCAGGTTCCGCGGGGCCCGCAGGCGCGCCATTGAAGTGTATCGCGATGCAGACCAGAGAGAGCCGTCCCACGTCGGAGCCGTGTATCCAACATCGGCGAAGGCACTCGAGGACGCTATCGAGCGTTGGTGCTCCAATGTGAGTTCAAGGGCTCCCGTAGACAGGCCCAAGGGCGACCTGGTCGGGATGTTGTGCCCACACATCGACTACAACAGGGGCCATGCAACTTACGCCGAATTGTGGCGGGACATAGAGCCTGACCTCTCTGAAGTAGAGACTGTAGTGGTTCTGGGGACCGACCACTATGGCGGTCAGGGCCAGCTGACGCCGACGGTCCAGAACTACTCGACCCCATATGGGACCCTCGACACCGATACCGACGTCGTGAATCGACTTGCCGACGCGATTGGCGCTGGGGCTTTCGATGAGGAACTCCACCACCGGAAGGAGCACTCCATCGAGCTGGCAGCAGTCTGGCTGCACCACTTCATGCGCAGACAGAAGGTCAGCCTTGTACCCGTCCTCTGTGGGTCCTTCCATGGGTACACCAGCAGCGATGCGGGTCCCGACGAGACCCTTCACATTTCCGCTGCTATTGAAGTACTCAAGGAAGTGATGTCCGATCGCCGTACTCTGGTCATCGCAGCGGGTGACCTGGCACACGTCGGGCCTGCATTCGGCGACCCCAATCCACTCGACGACTTTGAGAAGGCCAAGATCAGGTCAGAAGACTCTCAATCTATATCAGCAATTTGCGCCGGGGACGCAGGCAGGTTTCTTGAAATCTCCCGTAGCGAGACCGACAAGCGAAAGATCTGCGGCCTGCCTCCTATCTACATTATGCTCAGGCTCCTTGCAGGGGCCACCGGAATTCATATGGGATACGACCAGTGCCCTGCGGACGCGTCGAACGGTTCGATTGTTTCGATAGCCGGCGCCCTACTCTACAGGTGATATGCCCTGATATCCTTCCGGTACGAATGCGTTGGTATGGCAGGCAGGGAGACAAGTTTGGCAGGCGGCCTGAATTTCCGCCGGTCGATGGTGGCTTGAACAATGGAACAGTCAGTTAATTCGGTCAGCATCTTCGGCATAAACGGTATTCCTGAAGTCCAGCCCGGCGACAGGCTGGGCCAGACCATTGTCGAGGCAGCGGCAGCTCAGGGCACAGCCCTGGAGTCAGGCGACATCGTCGTCGTGACCCAGAAGATCGTGTCTAAGGCCGAAGGCCGTCTGGTCAAGTTGTCTACAGTAGAGCCGTCGGAATTCGCCGTCGGATTCGCGAGAATTGCCGACCGGGACCCGAGGCTGATTGAGCTCGTTCTTCAGGAGAGCAAGTCAATTGTCAGGATGGACCCGGATCGCGGCGTCATAATCTCCGAGACGCACCACGGATTCGTATGCGCAAACGCTGGGATAGATCAGTCCAATATCCCCGGGGACGACGTAGTCTGCCTGCTGCCCGTCGATTCCGATGAATCGGCCCGGAGGATCATGGAGGACATTCGCAGGTCCTCAGGTGTTCAGACTCCGGTGATTATCTCCGACACGTTCGGCCGGGCCTGGCGTGACGGCCACGTTAACTTCGCAGTAGGTGTGGCTGGAATGGACCCCATGATGGACTACAGGGGACTACCGGACGCACAGGGACGTGAGATGCACGTCACAACCATCGCCGTGGCGGATGAGCTTGCAGCCGCAGCTGAGCTGGTACAGTTCAAGGCGATAGGCATTCCCGTGTCGATAGTACGTGGCTACCCGTATGACGAGTCCGAGGGCAATAGCCAGCAACTTGTCCGAGAACGCTCCCGCGACATGTTCAGGTGAGCCGTTAGGTCGACTTCAATCAAACATAGGAAGCGGTTAAGGCTCCCCGGTCACAGAGTGACACATCGACCGTCGGAGCCATAGTACAGGTGCCTGCTAGGCGAACGCGCCGATCTCCTCTGGAACGTGGACGGCGGAATCCAGCGCTGAGATGCCCTTATGTGTGTCGGATGCAAGTTTGGCCTTGTCCGACACCCGCAACCTGCGTTTGAACAACCAGTACGTGAACTCCTTGAGTTCAGTAAGTGTCGCCACCGGGTTGTTGGGTACGTCCTGGTCATCACGGAATGACGACAGCAGGTCGTCGTAGGACGATCGATAGATTCTCTGGAATGTCGCGTCAGAGTGATCGGCAGCGTACTGGCGACCACTTGCGTAGAAGCGCTTGGCAACTTCGCCCTCTACCGTGTTCTGGAGGGCCATCTCCACTTCGACACCATAGAAATAGTTCAGGTATGCACTGTACTTGTCCGAACCGAGAATGCTCTTGAACTCGGCCTCGTCGAAGTCAGAAGGAAAGCGTCCGGCGAATAGAAGGGACTCCAGCTCTTCTTCCGGGATGAGGTCCCTGACCTCGAAGGACAGGCGATTTGCCAGCGCCAACCAGTCGAATGCTTCAGAGCCAATGAGGTAAACGAGCTTGGTATCGAGGAATGTCTCCTCAGGGGCAGTCCAAAGTGCCATTGCCTCGAGCAGGGCTTTTGGCCAACTTTCACCCTGTTCGAGTTTCTCCCTGAGGAGGGACATTGCCTCCACCTCAGCAGGCCCTGTGTTGGAATTACACTCGCCCATGCTCCGATAATGCCTTACTTCGCGCTGACTTGTCCAGTTTCAGCCACGAAAAGAACTGTTCAGCGCCCATGCAGTTTACGATATGGTGTGGTTCGCACGAGGCCCGTCTCGCCAGTCGAGCGCCGAATTCCAGATTGCCCAGAGACTCTACGGTGTGGGCATCTGTATCGATCACCAGGGGAGCTCCAAGCTCCCTAGCCCTTCGAATGTGGGTGTCCTTGAGGTCGAGCCGTTCCAGGGAGCCGTTGATCTCCAGGGCCGTTCCTGTGTCTGCGGCCGCTCTGAAGATTGCTTCGTAGTCCGCGTCAACAGGACGACGCTCTCCGATCAACCTTGTCGAAAGGTGACCAATCGCCGAGACATGCGGGTTCTTCATCGCAGAGATGATTCGCTTTGTCATCGTCTCCGAGTCCTGTGCCATCGCGCTGTGTACGGATGCGACGACCCAGTCCAGATTCTCCAGTACGTCGTCAGCGTAGTCGAGAGTTCCGTCCGCCCTGATGTCCATTTCAGTGCCGCGAAGAACGCGAATGCCGCCGACAGCCTCGGCGACTTCCTTCAGTCGTTCTCCGTGTCTCTCGAGTCGTTCGATGCTTAACCCGTTTGCTATGCCACGTCCAACTGAGTGGTCTGTAACTGCGATGTATTCGAGGCCACGGCCCTTGGCGGCACGGATCATCTCCTCCATGGTGTCGCGTCCATCGCTCCAGTCCGTGTGTGAGTGCAGGTCTCCCCTGATGTCTGCAACCTGCACCAAGTGGGTAAGCGCCCCATTTCTGGCATCCCGAACTTCTGAGCCTCCCTGCCGTAATTCAGGAGGAATGTACTGGAGGCCGAGTCTGGCGTAGAGCGATTCTTCATCTCGGAAGGTCTCTAGCTCTCCGGTGTCCAGATTGGTAAGCCCGTATTCGTTGAGCGAAAATCGCAGACCAGTGGCGACTTCTCGAAGCAGAACATTGTGATGCAGGTTGCCAGTGAAATACTGCAGCATGGCACCCAGGTTTTGCGCCTCGGCAACACGGAGGTCTATCTGGATGCCTGAGTTCAGCACGACAGAAACTTTGCTTTCTCCGTGACCTAGCACTTCTTCTACCGAGTCCATCGCCACCATCGCATCGAGAGCCCTCTGAGGCTCGTCGGTGACGCACACGAGGTCAAGGTCCCCGACCGTCTCTTCGAACCTTCTCAAGCTACCGCAGAAGACCAGTTGGGATATCTCCGGGCAGGTCGACTCCATGTGCGACCTTACTCGTTGGGCCGTATCCATGGCTCTTGAGATTGGTGTGCGGTCTCCCTTTGTCCTGGCAAACTGGATTGCCCTGAGGATATTCTCGGCGCTCTTCTTCCCCATCCTGGGGAGAGATGCCACCCTTCCGTCCTCGATGGCCGCTGACAGCGCCTCGACTGAAGTAACGTCCAGCTCTTTCCAGACTCTCACCACTGTCTTTGGACCCAGCCCGGGTATCTCTACGAGATCGAGAATCCCCTCCGGAAATTCTGCCTTGAGACGTTCCAGGTAGCTCATCTCGCCGGTGTCGGCCAACTCTGAAATCTTTGCCGAGATCGCCTTACCTATGCCGGGGATTTCGGTCAGGTCTTCACCTTCTCGAACCATAGCGTCGACGTCTCGAGGAAGGCGCTCGATGGTACGTGCCGCACGTTGGTACGCTCGGATCGTAAATCCCTTCTCCTCTTTCATCTGGAGAAGGCTGACGATGGTCTCGAACCTCTCTGCAATCTCGGAGTTCGTCATCTTTAGACCGGAAACTCCCTCGGGTTATGGATCGTCAGCGGGTCATAGAAGCAACTTGGTATGGCGACTAGCAAAATCACGCCGCGCAGCATCGCTTGTACTTCTTTCCGCTACCGCACGGGCATGGCTGGTTTCGTCCTACCTTGCGCCCGCCCTTGGCGCTTGCTGCTTCGCTTCTAATCGGCTGTGGAGCAGGACGCTTTCTTCTCACGCGGCCGTTGCTGCCGTTGGCAAACGGCTGCCCAATTGTGACCTGCGCCCTGAATATTGCGTGCGCGACGTCACTCTGGATCTTCTGCTGCAGGAGCTGGAACTGGTCCATACCCTCCTTGCGGTACATGACAAGCGGGTCACGTTGTCCGTAGGCGTGGAGCCCGATTCCCTGTCGAAGGTTCTCCATCGTCGTAAGGTGCTGTACCCAGTTCGTATCGATTGATCGAAGTAGCAGGTACCGCTCAAGGTCGCGCATTATCTCGGGAGTGAGCGCCTCTTCCATGTCTTCATAGGTCTTCTCCGCATGTTCGAGAAGCTTGGACTCTACCGCATTGACATCGTTCTTCTCGAAGTAGTCATCATTGAAGAACTCGTCAGGTGGCGGCAGCACAGTTCCCACTTCAGCTATGAACAGGTCTATGTCCCAGTCAGCAGGACGGCTGTCACCCAGAGTGGCGGCGACGATTTCACTGATCTGGTCTGCGAGCATGTCCTGAATATTTGCCTTCAGGTCTGCCCCGGAGAGAATCTTGTCCCTCTCGCCATATATGACCTCCCGGTGAGTGTTGACCACGTCGTCGTACTCGACGAGGTGCTTGCGCATGTCGAAGTGGTAGGCCTCGACTTTGACCTGCGCGTTCTCGATCGACTTGTTGATCATCCCGTTGTCGATGGGGACGTCGTCCTCAAGTCCGGCCCAGTCCATTACTGAGCGGATTCGGTCCCCGCCGAATCTACGCATTAATTCATCGTCAAGGGCGACATAGAATTGCGTGGTCCCTGGATCTCCCTGCCTGCCCGCGCGTCCCCTGAGCTGGTTGTCTATACGACGCGCTTCATGTCTTTCGGTGCCGATAATGTGAAGCCCGCCAGCATTCAGGACTGTCTGGTGCTTCGACTCCCAGTCTCGGGAACCTGCCCCATTCGCGTCAGGACTTCCACCCAGCACAATGTCCGTACCCCGGCCTGCCATGTTCGTGGCAACCGTGACAGCTCCGGGCTCACCCGCCTGGGATACTATCGTCGCTTCCCTCTCATGCTGCTTGGCATTTAGTACTTCATGTGGAATGCCCTTCCGGCGCAGCATTTCACTTAGGAGTTCAGACTTGTCGATGTCAGTTGTTCCGACCAGGACAGGCTGCCCCTCCTCGCGGCGTCGTTCAATCTCGGCAACTACTGCTGTGTACTTAGCCTTCTGATCCCGGTACACGAGATCGGTTGTATCCTCGCGGGCCATTGGTCGATTGGTGGGGATGCTGACAACATCGAGCTTGTATATCTTGTCGAACTCTTCCGCCTCGGTTGCGGCAGTACCGGTCATCCCGGAGAGCTTCGTGTACAGCCTGAAGTAGTTCTGTAAGGTTATGTTCGCGTACGTAATCGACTCTGGCTTGATTCGCACGCCTTCTTTGGCCTCAATCGCCTGGTGCAGACCGTCAGAGTACCGGCGTCCGGTCATGAGCCTTCCGGTGAACTCGTCGACGATTACTACTTCTCGGTCCTGGACGACGTAGTCGCGGTCCCGCTGGAAGATGACTTGAGCCTTAAGCGCATTTTCCATGTGATGGACGACGCCGAAGTTCTCCGGGCCGTACAGGTTGGTGATGCCCAGACTGCCTTCGAGCTTGGTGATACCGTCCTGTGTGAGCGAGACAGCGCGATGCTTCTCTTCGATTGTGTAGTCCTTTTCCATCCGCAAGCTTGGGGCTACACGAGCATATCTCGAATAATCCCGCTGTGACATATCCGCAGGACCACTGATGATCAGAGGTGTCCGGGCCTCGTCGATGAGAATGTTGTCGACCTCGTCGACGATTGCAAACACCAGTTCACGCTGAACGCGCTCCTCATTGGATGTGACCATATTGTCGCGGAGGTAGTCGAACCCGAATTCGTTGTTGGTCCCATAGGTGATGTCGGCCCGGTATGCCTCCTGCCTGGAGGCAGGCCTCATGTGTTCGAAGCCTCTTTCACCCTCGGTGAAGTCAGCCTCGTAGAACAGCGCCTTCTGGTTCTGAAGCGCGCCTACAGTGACTCCAAGCATGGAATACACCGCGCCCATCCAGTGAGCGTCGCGGCGGGCGAGGTAGTCGTTGACAGTAACAACGTGGACACCTTCTCCTCCGAGCGAGTTGAGATAAGCAGGCAAAGTGGCGACGAGAGTCTTGCCCTCACCCGTTCTCATCTCGGCGATCTTGCCCTGGTGAAGAACTAACCCGCCTACCAGCTGAACGTCGTAGTGGCGCTGACCTAGGGTCCGCTTCGCTGCTTCGCGTACTGCCGCGAACGCTTCAGGAAGAAGCGAGTCCAGGCCCTCCCCTCGGCCGACGCGCTGTCTGAATTCATCCGTCTTTTCGTTAAGCCCGTCGTCGGTAAGGCGCTCGAACTCTCCCTCGAGGTCGTTAATCTTGTCGACCTCGGGTTGCAGCTTAGCGATCACCTTCTCATCGGAGCCGCCGAATATCTTGGCAATTGACTTGAACATGTCTGTCACCACCCCCATCTCGCAGCGCCTGTAAGCATGCGCCCTGATTCGGTTAAGACACCGTTCTATTATATCCGAACTCTGCGACTTGGGGCTCTGTCCGGTCGTCCCCTGCCCTGTGATAACCTAACCTGCAGCCTACCAGGAGTGTAAACATGGTCGATCACACACTTTTCAGACCAGATGCAATAGACCCGGAAACTTCAGCATTCAACGCCGATCTGAAAGCGTTGCTCGCTCAGGCTCCTTCAGCCATGGACGTGCCCGTCGAGGAGACGAGGGCGGCCCGAGAGGAGGGCCGGGGACCTGCCGGACCGGTGGTAGTCTCTGAAATGGCCCAGGAGCGTGAGATCGCCGGCCCACACGGACCGATAACCCTCAGGACGTTCGTCCCTGACAATCCCCGTGGTGTCTACTTGCACATACACGGAGGAGGATGGGTACTAGGGCGGGCGCACCTGCAGGACCCGCGAAACGAGGAGATTGCCCAGACATGTTCAGCGGCGGTGATCAGCGTGGATTACAGGCTTGCACCTGAACATCCTTATCCGGCGCCACTAGACGACTGCGAGGCTGCTGCCGCATGGGTAGTTGAGAACGCCAAGTCCGAGTTTGGTGTCGACAACATAGTAATCGGCGGCGAGTCTGCGGGAGGTCACCTCTCGGCAACGACACTGCTGAGAATGCGTGACAGGCACGGCTACACCGGCTTCAGGGCGGCAAATCTCGTTTACGGGGTCTACGATCTCGCCATGACTCCATCACAGCGAAGTTGGGGCGACGAACCATTTGTGCTGAGCACAGCGATCATGGACTGGTTCTACGATCACTTCGTGCCTGCCGAAAAGCGTCAAGACCCTGATGTCTCGCCACTGTACGCCGATCTTCACGACCTTCCCCCTGCCCTCTTCTCAGTCGGTACCCTTGACCCTCTGCTGGATGACACTCTGTTCATGCACCAGCGGTGGATGGCCGCGGGTAACAAGGGCGAACTCATCGTCTATCCCGGGGGACCTCATGGATTCGATGCACATCCGACCAAACTGGGACAGTCAGCGCGTCAGCGGATGAACGAGTTCATCTCCTCACACATATAGAGTCGGTGCGGCCTCGGAGAGTAACTGGACCTGCAAGTCAACTGCCTATTGACCGGTGCGTACTTCTGCACTTGGGTGCTGCCGTCACGTCAAATCATTGCAATACGTTCTGAATGAAATTGGACTAGGGGCGATATGATTGTTCTGAGAAGCCTGCTGTTTGTTCCGGGCAACACGCCGAGGATGCTCGACCGCGCTATTGGACTAAGGCCCGACGCCTTTGTGCCTGACATGGAAGATTCCGTCCCCTGGGACGAGAAGTCCAATGCCCGCAACGTGACTGCATCGTACGTACCGGAACTGGCCGCCACGGGCGTTTCTGTGATACCGCGGGTCAATTCCCTGGACACTGGACTTCTTGAGGAAGACCTCTCAGCCGTAGTTGGCCCACATATCTTTGGCGTATCTGTTGGCAAGATGGATAACCCGGAGATAGTGGCGGAAGTATTAAGCCTTTTGGACCGGGCGGAGGATGCCGCTGGGGTCGAGCGGGGCGCCACCCGGCTCGTGCCCTGGATCGAGTCCGCGGAAGCCATCGTCAGGGTGTACGACATCTGTACAGCCTCAGAGAGAATTGTGGCTGTTGCCCTCGGCGCTGAAGACTTCACCAACGATATGGAGATCAAACGCACCGACGGGGATGCTGAACTTGCCTACGCGCGAGGTGCGATTGCCGTTGCCGCTCGTGCAGCGGGCGTACTCGCGCTCGACACGCCCTTCTTCTCCTTTCGAGATGTCATCGCACTGAAGGCAAACACCGAGATGTCCAAAGCGATAGGCTTCAAGGGGCGATTTGCCATACATCCGGCGCAGCTGGACATCATCAACAACGTGTATTCTCCATCAGAAGAGGAGATCTCTCAGGCCCAGAGAGAGATTGAAGCATTCGAGGAAGCGGCGGCGATGGGACGCGGCTCAACCTCATTGGATGGCAAGGTCATCGACGTCCCGGTTGTGAAGAGAGCGCAGGCTCTTATCGAGAAGGCGAGGGCGATGGGCCTCGCGGAATGCGGGTGTTAGTACCGCTCTGGCCCTACGCTCTACGCGGGCGATTCAGGTCGTCAGAGTCAATCATGATCGTGACTGGGCCATCGTTGTGTATGATCACGTTCATGTACGCCTGAAATCGTCCAGTCTCCACTTTCAGGCCGGTCTCCCCAAACGCGAGAAGTGAGTCCTCGAAGAGACCAGCGGCCTCCTCTGGAGCAGCGGCGCGGCTGAAGCTTGGCCTTCTCCCCCTGCGTGTATCGCCGTAAAGCGTAAACTGGCTTACGACGAGTAGTTGGGCATCCACGTCCAGGGCAGAGTGATTGAAGCGTCCCTGATCGTCAGCAAAGATTCGAAGGTTGACGGTCTTGGAAACGATAAACTCAATCTCGCTCTGACCGTCCGTTTCAGAGATCCCCACAAAAACAACGAGTCCCGGGCCTATCTGACCCAGGACCTCCCCGTCCACTGTGACGGATGCCTGCGAAACACGCTGAATCAGCGCGCGCATAAGCTATTCGTTGCTGGCTGTTGATGCACTCTTAGCTTCGGACTTGGACTCATTCGACTTGGACGAGTTCTCAGACTTGCCACTCTCGGATGACTCGCCTTCAGACGACTTCGCCTCCGATCGCTCCGAGTTGATCCCGTTGTTGCCGCGACCCTTGCCGTAGTCCGTTACGTACCAACCGCTGCCCTTGAAGATGACCGGAGGTGCGTGGATTTTGCGATTTGATGGCGACCCGCACTCGAGACAGTCTGCCACTGGGTCTGAGTCAAAGCTCTGCCTTAACTCGAACTGGTGGCCGCAGGCCGTGCAACGATAGTCGTACCTGGGCAAGTTCCCGCCTCCCGTCTTTATGAATACTTAGCAGTCCTGTTTTGGGACTGCTAATCACCTCGATAAATCTAGCATTGGGGGCTGCGAGTGTCAAACCACGAATGGCCTCTGTTATGGTCGCTCATGTACAATCTCAGCTTGAATTCGAACGCTCAAGCGAAGGTCCGATAAGACAGGATGCCGCAGCTGAGACACCTCACAAAGACTACTCACCTCACCAGGGAATGGGTCGAAGAGACCCTATTCCCACTGTGCGATCGACTCAGGGAACCTGACTCCGTTCCTGACTCCATGAGGGGCAAGGCCCTCTACTGCCTGTTCTACGAGCCCAGTTTCCTTACCCGAACTTCGTTCGAGAGGGCCGTTGGGTTACTCGGAGGTCAGGCATACCATACTGAAGATGCATCCCAGTTCTTTCCCGTCCACAGCTCCAGGTTCGTCGATGACATAACCAGCATACTTGCCAGCCTGAAGATGGACGTAGTTGTGGTCCGAAGTGGGGACCCGAATGTCACCGAGCGAGCCGCATCCGTGGATGCCATGCACGTGGTAAACGGTGGCAGCGCCGATGATCATCCAACTCAGGCCCTCGCAGACCTCTACACCATCCACCGAGAGCTTGGCGAGATCGATGGTCGCAAAATTGCCATAGTAGGGCGTCTCGAAAACCGGAACGTTGCTGCCCTGTTGAAGGGTCTGGCCCTTTTTGATGGAGTAGAGGTTGTCTCGGTGCCGTTCAGCGGTCAGGTTCCCTCGGACGTTGTTGCCTACTGCTCAGAACGAGGAGTCAGGTTCCATAGCAGTGACAGTCTCGAGTCGCTCGCGGAGGTTGACGCGATATACCTCAATGGCCCGAGAACGGCGGCTCACATGGAGTTGCTAAGGACGAGAGGACGCGGGAGGCTGGTTGTGGACCAGGCCTTTATGGACTCTCTACAGCCGCACACGGTGGTCATGGATCCCATGCAGCGCAGCGGCGACTTCGTTATCAACGTCAGCGATCCGCGGCTGGCCTTCTACAGACAGGCCGAAAACGCTCTCTACGTTCGAATGGGCATCCTTGCGGAGCTGTTCCGCGAAGAATAGCTGAGGGTCATCCGCTCGTGGCGGTCTTTATCAGCCGGGTGAGGAGTGGCGCTATCGTTGGCCCAAGCCCGACGATCATTCCTGCGATGTTGCGATTACTGACAGTGCCCAGGATCGCTCGACTGTGCCAGTCGAACGAGAAGTCATCGGCGGCAATCACCTCCGCTTGCACTTCCTCTGACAGGAACACACTCATGATCTCTTCTTTCTGCTCGTTGCTCATCGCCTCGAACAGTCTGCGGGCATAGTAACCGACATCCATCTCACGACCGAACTCGCGCTTCCATCGGCGCTCGTACTGCTTGAGTGATTGGGCCGAGAGGTCTCCACCTAAGTCCAGCACTTCCAACGCAGTCTCAGCCGCTATTCGACCGGACATCATACCGTAGTAGATCCCGCCGCCTGTGGTCGGTTTCGTGAATCCCGCAGCATCCCCCAACACCATTGTGCGAGGTCCGTATGTCCTGGTTAGAGGTCTGACCGGGATACCCCAACGACTGACCCCGTTAACGTTGGCTGCGATCCTTCCCTCGTTCCTCAACTTCGCGACCAGGGCATCCAGGCACACTGCCTGCTTCTGGCGGGAAATAGTGCCAATCAGCCCGTGTGAGTTTGTTGTAGGCACGAGCCACCCTATTGATTCCGGAGCCCCTTCCCCGCCAACGAAAACTTCCACGTCTTTCTGACCGTTAGTTGCAACCTCAACCTGCTGACCGAAGATGAAGTCCTGGTCGTTTAGGTCACATAGCCCGGCCATTCGGGTAATGGGTGAACGAAACCCTGTGGCGATCAGCAGTAGTCGACTCTCAAAGCACTCGACCATTGGTCCGCGCCTCGTCCAGACTCGCACTGCATTTCGGGTCCTGTCGATCGCAGTTGCTCTGCACCCGATGAAGTATTCGACACCCTGGGCTGTCGCTCTCGAGGCGACTTCACTGACATACGCAACTCGGTCAACGATGAGTGCCTGCGGCCCATTTTTCTTGACCCTGTAACATCTACCTGCCGGGGAGTGAACCAGCGCAGAATCGACCTGACGTCGAATGTGGCCCTTCGACACGGGGAACTTCCTTGCACACTCGAGACCAATCACCCCCGTACAAAGTTTGTCCCCTATCCTCTCTCTGTAGTCGATCACAGCTGTGCGTGCGCCGCCCTCGGCGAGTTCGAGAGCCGCCACGTTTCCGGCCGGTCCGGCACCGATTATCAGAACGTCATACAAGCGCTTGGTTCGATTCAAGGATTCATCATGCTGAGAAGTACGTGGGCAAGCCGCCCGAATACTAGCGCAGGGCGTCAGTGCCGGACAAGCTGGACTGTTCTGCCGACGCAAAAGTGCCCAGGGCAAAGTCAATTGCGTCTGCTACCGACTCGGCTTATAGTAATCTCAGACTAGGGAGACTTATGGAGCCAGATTCACAGAAGCTAATTGAGTCTATCCATGGCGCTGAGGGCATGGCATCTCTGGTGATAGCTGGAGCCGGGTCGCAGGCCATTAACGACATACTCAGTGTGGCAGGCGCCTCAGGCACGATACTGGACATCCAGGTCCCATACGCTTCGTCAGCCGTTGTTGACTATCTCGGTGAGGAGCCAAGCCAGTACGTGTCTTCCGGAGCGGCGCTTTCGCTCGCAAGAGCGGCTTACCAAAGAGCCGTGGCCCTGCGTGAGACTGATGTTCCTGTCCTTGGCGTTGCCAGCACCGCCACTATCGCCACAAATCGCCCTAAGCGTGGCGACCACAGATGTCACGTCTGCGTATATGGACCAACTGGCTGGGAGACCGTGTCCATAACGTTTGTAAAAGGACTGCGGTCGAGAGAGCAGGAGGACCGGGTCGTAAGCAGGCTGATTCTTAACTCACTAGCGTCATCACTGGGTCTCAACGATCAGCTCGATATGGGTTTGACTCAGGATGAAATCGTTGTTCCGGAGGGCACTGATTTCAGTGATCCGCTGGAAGCTTTGACCAGGGGCCACGTTGGGCATGTACTGGTCGACCTTGAAGGCGTACAGAAAGCTGACGTTCCATTCAGGGGTGGAATCATCTCTGGCTCTTTCAATCCCCGCCATGGTGGTCATGATCAGCTGGCTGCAGCGGCCGCTGACCAGTTGGGACTGCCCGTGGTCTTCGAACTCTCAGTCACCAACGTCGACAAGCCTGAACTTGCTCCATCTGAAGTCAGGAGCCGGATAGATCAGTTCAGATGTCGTGCCAGCGTGATCGCTACCCGAGCGCCGGCATTCTACGAGAAGGCACGTTTACTGCCCGGGTGTGTATTCGTCATCGGCTATGATACGCTAGTACGCCTCGTCGACCCTAAGTATTACGACGGTAGCCGGTCGAACATGATATCCGCCTTCATGGAGATGAAATCTATAGGTTGCTCGTTCCTGGTCGCTGGTCGGATTAAGGATGACGGCTTCGGAACTCTTAGGGACATCGATGTCCCTGCAGACCTTTCGGACATGTTCACTGAGATTCCTGAGTCGGTGTTTAGAGAGGACATCTCTTCGACCGAGATCAGAATGGCCGACCAGCGGTCCGATTCATAATGGCATTTAAAGACCTTAGAGGATTCATTGAGCTCCTCGAACAGTCTGGTGAGCTGAAGCGAATCGACGCCGCAGTCGATCCCGAGTTGGAAGTCACCGAGATTACCGACCGTATGGTAAAGAGTGGTGGCCCTGCGCTGCTGTTTACTAACGTTCGAGGCCACAGCACTCCCCTTCTGATTAATGTCTTTGGCACCCACAGGCGCGTTGCGCTAGCTCTAGGCGTGGACCACATCGATGAACTGGTGGACCGCGTCAGGAGCTTGCTCAGCATGGCGCAGGCCCCCCCTACAGGTATCGGAGGTAGGCTGCGAGCACTTGGAGACATCGTAGGACTCGCGAAAACTCAGCCCCGGACTGTCAGGCGTGCTCCCTGCCAGGAAGTGGTTTTGACAGGCGACGACGTCGATCTATACAAAATGCCGATCATCACATGCTGGCCCGGCGACGCAGGACCTTATATCACACTGCCTCTTGTGATCACGCGTGACCCAGAGTCAGGTCGAAGAAACGTCGGCACGTATCGAATGCAGGTGTTCGACAAGAAGACCACGGGTATGCACTGGCAGACACACAAGGTTGGTACGAGACACGAAAGGCGCGCGCAGGAACAGGGCATAGAACGACTGGAAGTAGCCGTTGCGCTAGGCGCCGACCCCACTACTATGTGGACGGGCTCTATGCCCCTGCCCCCCGACATGGATGAACTGGCGGCCTCCGGCGCCATTCGCGGCGAGCCGGTTGAATTGGTCAAGTGCAAAACAGTGGATCTTGAGGTGCCGGCGCACGCCGAATATGTCCTGGAGGGCTACGTTGTGCCCGGGGAGACGCGGGACGAGGGCCCATTCGGGGACCACACGGGATACTACTCCCCGCCTGAGCCATACCCGGTATTCCACGTCACCGCGATGACGCATCGCCGAGATCCAATCTACCCCACGACTATGGTCGGTCGGCCCCCAACTGAAGACTTTTTCATGGGCAAGGCCGCCGAGCGCACAATGCTGCCTGCCATGCAGATGGCGCTCCCAGAGATAGCCGACGTCAACATGCCGGCAGAAGGCATATTCCACAATCTGGTCATCGTGTCGATTCGTAAGGAGTACCCCGGTCACGCCCGCAAAGTCATGCACGCCCTGTGGGGACTTGGCTTGATGATGCTGGTGAAGACTATTGTTGTAGTTGACCACTTCGTCGACGTGCAGGACTTGTCCGAAGTTGCCTGGAGAGTCACCAATAACATAGATCCGGCAACCGACATTGTACTTGCGGACGGACCCCTCGACGATCTGGACCATGCAACGCCTACGCCGAAGTTCGGCAGCAAGATCGGAGTGGACGCGACTGCAAAGTTTCCGGGTGAGGGAAGGAGCCGTGACTGGCCTCCCGACATCGTAATGAGCGACGACATCAAGCGTCTGGTTGACAGTCGATGGCAGGAGTATGGGTTCTGAGCACGGCAGCATCCACTGCGTCCCTCTGGCGCAGGGCGCCAATGTACCTGGACGCGATCAAGTTCCATGAGAGCATCTTCGCCCTGCCATTCGCTTATATCGGCATGACGCTGGCTGCCGACGGTTTTCCGGGATGGGCAACCTTCGGCTGGATAACCCTTGCGATGGTCAGCGCCCGTACCGTCGGAATGTCGGCGAATCGAGTTATTGACAGGCACATAGACGCCTTGAATCCGAGGGCGTCCATGCGTCACATCCCACAAGGGCAGCTGAAGGCAAAAGAGATGACCGCGCTCGCAGTGGTCTCGCTTTTCGTAGTTCTATTTGCAGCCTCGCAGCTGAACACGCTGGCCCTGATGTTGACGCCTGTGGCTGCCGCATATCTCATCCTGTACCCTTACACCAAACGCTTTACATGGGCGGCCAATCTACTGCTAGGTTGGGCACTTGCGATCTCGCCGTCCGCGGCCTGGATTGGAGTGACCGGCAGCCTGACCTGGGAACCTGTGCTGATATCACTTTCAGTCGCACTATGGGCCGGGAGTTTTGACATCATCTACCACACTCAGGATGTCGAATTCCATCGACAGAATGGGCTTCACTCAATTGCATCCCGCTTCGGTGTACCCAGGGCGTTCCTCATTGCGCGCACGCTCGATGTCTGTGCCGTCCTGTGTCTGGTTGGACTGGGAATCTGGATGGGGCTCTCGTGGCCGTACTTCCTGTCGTGCGTGGCCGCGTCTGGCTTTCTTGTTTACAAGTACATCCTCGTATCGCCGTCCAACCTGTCCCGACTCGGCGTTGCCTTCGGGCGGATCAATGCATATGTCTCGACGACGATGCTTGTCGGCACTGTGTGGGCTGTGTACATAGGATGAATTCTGGTCACCGTATCCCCCAGGATGTCCGTCCTCCGCCGGTAGTGGTAGGGATGACCGGCGCCAGCGGTGCAATCCTGGCTCTGCACACTATCGATGCCCTCTTGTCGGAAGGTGTACCTGTGATCGCGTCTGCCACAGGTACGGCAAGGATGGTGTGGAAACAGGAGATGGACGAGTCGTTCGGTGCGGCTCTTGAGCGATGGTCAGACTCCGGGTCGTTCGACTACTACGGTCCCCAGGAGATGGCTGCTCCAATCGCAAGTGGCACATTTCCCGTCCAAGGGATGACGATCGTGCCGTGCAGCATGGCAACTGTTTCAGCAGTCGCCTATGGGTCTTCAGACAATCTCATTCGGCGAGCAGCAGATGTGACCATCAAGGAGCGCAGACCACTTGTCGTCGTTCCAAGAGAGTCACCGCTCAGCGTGATCCACCTCGAAAACCTGACAAAACTGGCTTCACTTGGAGCCGCGATTATCCCTCCTGAGCCGGCATTCTACTTTCGGCACCAGACCGTAGAAGACTTGGCAAGATTCGCCGCTCAGCGAACCCTTCTGGCACTGAAGATTACTGCCCAGCTGCCGGAAGAGTTCCAGTATCGGGGGGAGGTTAACTGAGGTTGGCAGTTGTTTCGGTCGGGCCCGCTGGCTAAAATTGCCAACCAGAGTCGAAATCCAAGGAGCAACGTTAATATGATCTCCTCCAATGACGCGGCGAAGGCAATAAACGATGTGAGGGGCGACGCTGTTGTCGTTGGAACCATGACTCCCAACCGGTACTGGGAGGCGGTCACCGAGAAGCCTGACCTTGATCTCCCAATCTTTGGCGCCATGGGAAAGGCTTCATCAGTCGCGCTCGGGATAGCACTAGCGCAGCCAGACAAGAAGGTGCTCTGCCTCGATGGTGATGGTGGGCTTCTGATGAATCTTGGCGCCCTGGTCACGATCGCCGAAACTGCTCCAGACAACCTGGTTCACTTCGTCTTTGAGGACGGGATGTACTTCACCACCGGCGGTCAGCCGATTCCGGGCTCCGGAAAGTTAGACTTTGCCGCCATGGCCCGAGATGCTGGTTTCGAACGCACGTATGAGTTCAGCGACCTGGAAGACCTTGCCAGCGAACTGCCCCTGATTCTCGAGCAAAAGGGTCCCATCTTCGTCTGCCTGAAAGTTACCCATCCTCCGATTCCGCCCCCGTTCTACATGGGCAAGACCGGACCGAAGATGCGCGAACTCGCCGGGACGCTTCAGCAAGACTAAAAACGAGAACCCACCAGACTATGTTCGACTTCCACACTCACACTTTCCTAAGCGATGGCGTGCTTTCCCCTGTTGAGTTGATAAGGCGCGCGATTCATGCCGGCTATCGGGCGATGGCAATCACGGACCACGTTGGTCCGGGGAACATGGAGTTCATCCTCAAGACACTGATCGCCGACTGTGAAATGGCCAACTCCCGCTGGGACATTCTAGCTATGCCCGGGGTTGAGATAACCCACACCCCAAGCGAAGACATTGACAGGCTTGCTCGCGAGTGCAGACGTCTAGGCGCGGTGATGATTAACGTCCACGGTGAGACAATCACAGAACCCGTCGTCGAAGGCACCAACCTTGCCTCCGTCTCAAGTGGCGAGGTTGATATCCTCGCACACCCAGGCCTGATTACGCTTGAAGAGGCCCGGATAGCAGCGGCAAATGGCGTATTCCTGGAGGTATCCGGCCGAAAAGGTCACGGTATGGCGAACGGTCACGTCGTTAAGACTGCCCGTGCCGCCGGTGCCAGGCTGGTGCTGGACTCCGACGCTCACGCGCCGGAAGATCTCCTGAGCCGCGACTTCGCCATGAAAGTTGCGCGAGGTTCAGGGCTTGATCTGGAAGATGCTGTGGCTTTGCTTGACTCAGCGCCTCTGGATGTTCTCGAGAGAGTCGGCGTGAGCAGGGAGAGAGTCCCAGCTCCTAGAAGCTAGGGTCCGGAGTGGGCAATGGGAAGCTGCCCACCCACTCTGTTAGCTCAAAGAGACTGCTAGTCGGGCAGAACCACTGACTCAGGATCTTCTCCTCGCAGGATTCTAGCCGCGTTATACACGGCAAACGTCCGGCTCTTTTCGCCTGACTCCTGCGTAAATGACGCAAGGTGGGGCGTAACCAGAACGTTGTCCATCTTGAGCAGAGGGTTGTCGACGGGTGTCGGCTCCTCTTCCAGCACGTCCAGACCGGCTTGTGCGATCTTTCCGGATTCAAGCGCGCGAATCAGGGCTGCCTCGTCAACGACCGGACCGCGACAGGCGTTTATGAATACAACAGTTGGCTTCATGAGGTCGAATTCCCGATCGCTGATCATGTGGAACGTCGGACGGCCCAGCGGCACATGCAACGTGATGATGTCCGACTCCTGAAGCAATTCGTCCAGCGACACCCGCCTCAGGTTGAGTTCTTCCTCGATGCCCGGCTCTGGATCCACGACATCAGAGTAGATGATGTCGCAGTCCCATCCCTGCAGTCTGCGCGCCACGCGTGAACCGATTCTGCCCAGCCCTACGATTCCTACGGTCTTTCCCTCGATTTCATTGGCCTGGGAAAACCAGGCCTGCCGGATGTCGCCAGCCCACTCCCCTGCCTTTACTGCGTTGAACTGAAGCTGCATCTTCCGAATCGTGTTGACGAGCAGCGCGATTGTGTGCTCGGCGACCGCGACCGCGTTTCCACCACCGTTGTTGGAGACACGGATGCCCATCTCACCCAGAGCAGTCTTGTCCAGGGTGTCAGTCCCGGCACTGACTGTCTGGACAAGCTTGAGGTTCGGCGCTCGGCTGGCGACTTCAACCGTCACCGGAGCTCCCCCAACGATTGCCACCTGGGCATCTTGAAGCAGTTCAGCCTGCTCGTCGAGCGAAAGATTGGAATCAACCCATCCTACTTCGACGCCTTCTGGGGCGACTCTCTGGAAGTCGGCCACCAGAGCGTCGCTCGGTCCATAAACGATTACCTGTGCTCCCATATCTTCTCCTTTTGCAATGTGGGACTGTTGCTTGCTGAAGCAGCCCGATTATACGTGTGCCATTTTTTATCGGCAAACGTACTTGCACCTAGGCGGGGGAACCTTGTTGCCAGAGAATGACGCTGTATAATTCGAAACTGCGGAATCCAAATCACATTGAGTCGGAGCAGCCATTGGCTAGAGCCCTCGAGGGAATCAAGGTCCTGGACCTGACCCATCACATCGCAGGTCCATACTGCACGAAGCTGCTTGCAGATTTCGGCGCGAGTGTCACGAAGATTGAACGCCCAGGCTCTGGCGACCCAGCCCGGGCTATGCCGCCGTTTGCTGGTGATGATCCTCGCCCTGACAAGAGCCTCACGTTCCTCTACCTGAACACCAACAAGCGTTCAATTACGCTCGATCTCAAATCCGTAACCGGACGGCGGCTACTTCGGCGACTAGCTGACGAGTCGGACTTGATTGTGGAGAATTTCCGTCCGAAGACCCTGCCCGCCCTCGGAATCACCTATGAGACACTTCGAGAGACAAACCCGTCACTGGTAATGGTCTCTATTTCGAACTTCGGACAGACTGGGCCATACAGGGACTACGAAGCGACCGACATCGTAGAGTACGCCCTCAGCGGTATCCAGTACATATTCGGCGACAACGACCGGGAACCGCTTAAGCACGGCTTCAACCAGGCCCAGTTCAAGGCGGGCACCGATGCTGCGTCTGCGGCCCTGATTGGAATGTACCATCGGGCTATGACGGGCACTGGACAGTGGATCGACATTTCTATCCAGGAGTGCGTCGCCACAGGGCTCAGGGACACGACCTCGTCTTTCACCTACACCGGCGCCATCAAGTGGCGGCGTCCGAGTGAGGCAGGAGAGCTACCCAGATCGCCTGTGGAAACCAGGGACGGATACATCGTCCCGATTGCCTTTGGCGGGGTCGACTGGGATGCTACCGTGGACTTCCTGGATTCCCATGAACTCGCGGACGAACGTTTCTCTACCCCCGAAGGGCGTCTAGAGCACGCAACCGACCTCGACAGAATACTGCGAGACGCCTTCAGACAGTACGACAAGGAAGACCTGTTCTACAGGGCCAACCAGCGAAGGGGTCTGATCTACGGGATGGTCCTGGATGCATCCGAACTGTACGAGAATCCCCAGTTCCAGCATCGGGGATACTTCACCGAAGTCGACCATCCCGTCGCAGGCAAGGCAGAATATCCAGGCGCGCCTCTAGGGATGTCACGCACTCCATGGTCGGTTGAATCTCCGGCACCCACGCTTGGACAGCACAACGTCGAAGTTTACGTCGACGAACTGTCCATGTCCCACAAAGATCTGCGCCAGCTCGTAGCCTCGGGGGTGGTCTGACTATGGCACCGACAAGGGCCCTGGAGGGCGCGCGGATAGTCGAAATGGGTCAACTTATTGCGGTCCCATTCGCTGCCAAGATGCTTGGCGATATGGGTGCCGAGGTCATACGCATCGAGTCCTGCACACGCATGGACGGGTATCGAGTTTCCAGCTTCTACGAGAATGACAGCTCTGGGGAATTCTGGAATCGGGCCGTCAACTTCTACGAGCAAAACAGGGGCAAGCGGAGCCTAACGCTTGATCTGGCCCAGTCCGTTGGGATTGAGACTCTAGTCGATCTGATCGCCATTAGTGATGTGTTCATCGAGAATTTCACTCCTCGCGTGATTTCGAACTTTGGCCTGGAATACGACGATCTGCGTGAGGTCAAACCCGACATCATCATGGTCTCGTCCACGGGCTATGGCTACACTGGGCCGTGGAGCGGATTCGGCGCCATTGGTTATGGGACAGAGGCCGCTTGCGGTCTTGCTGCCGTAACTGGGTACATAGACGGACCTCCCGCCATCCCGGAACTACCCTACGCTGATTACACCGCAGGCGAGCACACAGTGTTCGCCATCATGGCAGCTCTTATGCATCGAGCCGTCACAGGCCAGGGCCAGCTCATTGACGTCTCCCAGACCCAGACTCTTACCGCCACAGTTCCCGAGCCGCTGATGGACTATTCCTTCAATGGCCGTGTGGCAGGGACTTCCGGCAATCGCGACGATAGATACGCGCCGCAGGGGACCTATCCGTGCAAGGGTGACGACAGTTGGATTTCACTTAGTGTCAGATCAGATGGCGAGTGGGCTGCATTCTGTGAGGTGCTGGAGCGACCCGAGTGGGTTGGCGACTCTCGCTTCGCCGACGGTCTTTCAAGATTCAAGAATCACGACCTGCTGGACGACCTCGTTTCTGATGTTACCGTCGGCTGGGCTGCGGCCGACCTTCAGGCCCGGCTTCAAGCCGTCGGCGTGCCAGCAGGGGAAGTACTGGACGGCAAGGCGCTTCTTTTCAACGACCACCTCAACGCCCGGGGGTTCTACGAAGTCGTAGAACACGCGGAATCGACTGGGATGCCTCCCCTGCCCTATGCAGGCAGGCCATGGAGGTTTGGGGAGACGCCTGGGACTATCAGGTCTGCTGCACCAACTCTTGGGGAACACAACAAAGAGGTGCTTTCCGGTCTCCTGGGTTTGAATGACCCCAATATTGCAGAAATGACCGGCGCGGGCGTGATCGGTACCTCTCCTGCCAATCCACGGGCCTCACGACAGACAACAAACGAAACCCAACTGTCGCAAGGCCGGATCGTGAGATGGGAGCCGGACTTCGAAGACCAGGTGAGGCGCAAGTTTGACACGGGCTGACAGGATCAGCCCGGATCAGTTTGCCCGCGACCACTCCTGAACATATAATCAGGCAGGTAATGGGCATCAGGGGACTCAATAGGACTTGGTGATCGAAGCAGTCGCGATCGATGGGCCGGTCGCCTCCGGCAAGACATCAGTTGGTGCCCGTGTAGCAGAGCGACTGGGCTATGCCTTTCTGGACACCGGACTGATGTACCGTGCCGCAACGTGGAAGGCTGTCCATTCAGGTCTTGATATGAACGACGAGCACAGCCTCACAAAGATGACCGAATCTATGACTGTTACGTTGTCTTCTGACGACATGGGTGGCCGCCTGATTGTCGATGAAGTCGATGTAACCGATCATCTCAGGACGACAGACATTGATCGCAACGTTTCGGCAGTCTCTGCTGTTAAGGGGGTCAGGAGCGCGCTGACTCCCCACCAGAGACTCATCGCTGAAAGCGGGCCTATTGTAATGGTGGGGCGTGACATAGGCACTGTTGTGCTGACAGATGCCCGCACCAAGGTTTATCTAGATGCTTCTGTTCAAACACGGGCCACTAGAAGACACGCAGAAATGCAAGCTTCTGGTGCAGATGTTGATTTTAACCAGGTAGTGGCCGACACGGTGAGAAGGGACAGGATAGACTCGGAACGGGTCGAGGCGCCCCTCAGCGCGGCCGTCGACGCTTTCATTCTGGAAACCGATTGTCTATCATTAGACGAGGTGGTCGAGCAGATCGTTAGATTGGTCGAGCGACGATAGTGGAAGCCGTTTACTACGTCAGCAATTTCCTGCAGAGATGTACTCTGAGGACGTTCTCAGACTACAAAGTCACTGGCGCTGAGAATGTTCCTCCAATGGGACCGCTGATTGTAATCGCAAACCATCTGAGCAACCTGGATCCATCTTTCCTCGGGGCCAGTGTCCCCAGACGTCTGAATTACCTGGCCAAGGACAATTTGTTCAGAGCCGTAGGCCCAGTCGGCCGATGGTACTTGCGCAGCTATGGCGCGTTTCCCATAGACCGGGTCGGAGTAGATGCCAAGGCGTTTCGGTGGGCCCTGAGACAGCTCCAGCAGGATGCAGCGCTTGTAATCTTCCCGGAGGGAACACGCAGCCGGACTGCAAGCCTCAACGAAGCCAAGGCTGGCGCCGTCTCTCTTATCCTGAAGTCCGGTGCCCCAGTGCTTCCCGTTGGGATTACAGGCACGGAGCGAATGCAGCCTTTCTTAAGAGTCGTCAACCCTACGGGCAAGATCCGTGTAAACATCGGGCAGCCATTCTCACTTCCCAACATAGAAGGTCGTCCCAGCCGGGAACTGCTGCGCTCCATGACCACTGACATGATGCACCGCGTCTGCGACCTGCTTCCCGAGTCGTACCATGGATTCTACTCGAGATCTCAGGTACAGAAAAGTGGTCCCGCGGTGACATCGCATTGACTCGCACTGATGTGAACGCACCACTGCCCAGCACTAGAACCTGGACTGCTGATCTATGTGCGGAATAATCGGCTATGCGGGCCGGCACCAGGCGGCCGAGCTCTTGATTCAGGGATTGGGTACCCTGGAATACCGTGGCTACGATAGCGCTGGAATCGCCGTCGTTGGACCGGACGGAAACATATCCGTTCGCAAGCGTGTGGGGAAGCTCTCCAACCTGCAAACTGCGCTAAATGGTGACATGCCTGAGGGAAGACTCGGGATAGGTCACACCAGATGGGCGACTCACGGTGCTCCTTCGGACACAAACGCCCACCCACATAGTGACTGCAAGGGCGACGTGGTCGTCGTTCACAACGGGATCGTCGAGAACTACCAGGAACTCAAGCGAGAGTTGGCAGGCGGCGGTCACGTGTTCGAGTCCCAGACCGACTCAGAGTGCATACCCCACTTGATCGAGGACGGCATTGAGAAAGGACTCTCCCTCGAAGAAGCCGTTACTGATGCGGCTCAACAGATCAGGGGAGCCAGCGCAGTTGTAGCCTTCTCTACGAGGGACCCGGACAAGATCGTTGGCCTGAGACTCGGCAACGCCGGAGGTATAGTCGTTGGCAAGAATGATGAGGGGGTCTTCCTATCGTCAGATCTTCCGGCCCTACTCCCTCATACCCGAAGTGTGTACTACCTGAACGCGGGGGAGATTGCTGTCCTGAACCCCGATGGGATGGCTTTCAGGTGCGTCGACGGCACCTCCATTACCAAGCTTCCGACTAGCATTCCCTATGATCCCCTGTCTTCCGCTAAAGGCGCATTCAGCCACTTTATGCACAAGGAGATTCACGAGCAGCCCGAAGCCATCGTTAATGGTCTGCGGGGTCGTGTTTCATTCGAAGACCAATCTGTAGACCTGGCCGAACTCGGTCTAAGTGATGAACTGATAGGCTCCATTGATCGTGTAGTGTTCCTGGGGATGGGCACCAGCTTGCATGCTGCCATGATTGGAAGACACTGGATGGAGTCACTGGCGAGGATTCCATCTGAGTATGACAATTCCTCTGAGTTCAGGTATAGATCTCCCATAATGGACTCGCGAACGCTGGTCGTCTCAGTCTGCCAGTCAGGCGAGACCGTCGACACCTTGGCCGCCATGGAGTTGGCGAGAGATCTCGGAGCCCCACAGGTCACTCTCTGCAACTATCCAGGCACACAGACCACTCGAATCGCTGAACACTCCCTGCTTCTTCGTGCCGGACTCGAGACTGGAGTGGCGGCGTCCAAGACGTTTATTTCGTCCCTCATCTCCCTACTTCTGCTGGCGCTGGACGTCGCTACCCGCAGAGGTCAGATTGGACAAGGTCGGAGAGAGGCGCTCGTGACTGAGATCACCCGCCTACCGGACATGCTTGGCGCAATGCTGACCAATGAATCTGTCTATAAGGAAATCGCCCGTAAGTATGGCCGTCAGTCGGACTTCCTCTTCCTGGGAAGGGGTTTCGGATTTCCAATGGCAATGGAAGGTGCGCTAAAGCTGAAAGAGATCAGTTACATTCACGCCGAAGGGTATCCGGCGGGCGAGATGAAACACGGGCCTATTTCCCTGATCGATGAAGATATGCCCGTGGTTGCCATCGCCCCTTCTGATTCCTTGCGGGACAAGATGCAGTCCAACATCAGCGAGGTGAGGGCGCGCGGCGGAAACATCATCGCTGTAGTGTCGGAGGGCGACACAGAAACCTCAGCGCTGGCGGACGACGTGATAGCTATCCCTAACGTGTCGGAAATCATCAATCCGTTCCCGGTGTCCATCGCCATGCAACTGATTGCGTATCACATAGGAGTTCGTAGAGGCTGCGACATTGACCAGCCTAGGAACCTTGCAAAGACAGTTACAGTAGAGTAATTGCCGGTGACGTTGGCTTGTGCTACCGTTGCGCGGCAAAGGAGCTTGAGGTGCTGCAACACGTAGAGAAATTCGGCATCTACCTGAATGCCTCTGAGGGTAAGGTAGTTCGGATCACGTCACCATATTGGTTCCCTGAGGAACCGGACTGGGTCTACGTGACCAATGAGGTCAACGCTACTCTTCTCGCCATTCGTGAGTTGATCCGCGATAAGGAGTTGTCTGAAGACCCCGACGGAGTGACCTGGGGCAGGATTCCGCTCCTCGACTGAGTCCAAGGTTGCGGTGATGAGATGGGTGTGGTGTGAGCAATAGGGTCAGCACACAGGAGTCGTCTGAGATCGACGGTGAGGCAATATCTCTCTGGAGAAGGCTGCTCTCAATACCTCCGGCGCTGAAATACCCGCAGTATCGCTCGTACTGGTTCGGTACGCTTGCATCGGTATGTGGGTTCCAGATGCTCATGTTCTCCCAGGGATGGCTTACCTATGAGTTGACCGGGTCGCCGTTGTATCTGGGTTACGTTGCAGTAGCCAGCGCGGTGCCTTCGATCGCCCTGAACCTGTTCGGGGGCGTGTTTGCTGACAGGCTGGACAAGCGCAAGCTCATCTTCTACACGCAGATCCTCACTGCCACTCTCATATTCACACTTGCATTTCTGACCCTGTTCGAGGTGGTCAGAGTCTGGCATATCATCGCTCTTGCATTCGCAGCCGGCGCGGTCAACGCCTTCGATCAGCCCGCGCGTCAGGCACTCTATCCCCACCTGATTGATCGACGCGTCATTATGAGTGCGGTCGCCCTGAACTCAGCGATCTGGCAGGGAACGCGCATCGTCGCCCCTATGATCGCAGGAATCATCATCGGCCTGATCGGAACCGCGACTGCGATCTTTGTTGCTGGCGCGGGATTTGTCATTATGGCAATCGTCATTCTGACACTACGAATACCGAGGATCGACATCGGGTCCACGGGAAGCGCTTTTGGTGCACTGTGGGAAGGCCTCAGGTTTATATCGGGAAGTTCGATTTTCTCATTCCTGATTGCGATGACTTTCTTTAACAGCTTCTTCGGAATGGCATATATCACCATGATGCCGGCGTTTGCGGTCGACGTCTTGAAAGTTGGCGCCGATGGGCAGGGTCTCCTCATGACAGTGGGCGGTGTGGGCGCCCTCGGTGTAACCCTGCTTCTTAGCTCATCGGCTAACTTCCAGAGGAAAGGGCTGCTGATAATCGGTGGCGGACTCGCCTTCGGGATCTCGATAATTGCTTTTGCTTTAACATCAAGGTTCGTAGGTTCTCTGCCTCTGGCGATGGTCCTTATGTTCATCATGGGCACTTCGAGTTCGACTTACATGATCTCGATCATGAGCTCTCTGCAACTCCTGGTACCTGACAGGATGCGCGGTCGTGTGATGGGCTTCTACGGGATGACGTGGAGCATCATGCCGCTCGGAGGAATGCAGGCTGGAGCCTTGGCCTCTTTCGTCGGCGTTCCTGTCGCAATTGCGATCGGAGGAGGGCTGGTCGCGGCGTTCGCGCTCGGTCCAGCTTTAATCAATCGCCAGGTGCGTAACATAGGTTCGATCCTCATGCAGAGCGAGCAGGAGATCCAGTCGAACGGATCTGACCCCCAACGAGTTCGTTCAGCATCCTGAAGTTGACACACACAGTCGTTCAGTGTAGTAAGTATTGCGGCCTCGGCTGAGCAATTACGTCTACCGGGCCGGAGACCCAGAATCATGTCGACATCTTCCAGAACATTGCCCGACCACTTCCTTGAGATGCAAGCCAGTGTGCTGGGGCTGGACCTGTCTGTCGTTGACACTAGCGCGCTTCTGGAGCGTCTGAAGTCAGGACTTGAAGACCTGGACAGGTCAGACGAAATCTGCCCCGGTGGCCACGAGCCTGCAGTCACCTTTAAGGCTGCCAAGGACATCACATGAGCGGAGACGAACTGTGCTATCGGACGATTAGCGAGACAGCTCGCCTCATAGAATCGGGCAGCCTCTCACCGGTCGAACTTACCCAGGCACACCTGGACCGCATCGGGGCTACGGATTCCCAACTGAACTCCTTCATCACGCTCCTTGCTGAGCGTGCCCTCGAACAGGCGAAATCCGCCGAGATTGAGATTGCTTCCGGCACATACCGTGGGCCACTCCACGGAATCCCAATTGGGCTGAAAGACCTCTACTACACCCGATACATCCGTACGACCATCGGCTCCAAGATTCTCAGGGACTTCGTGCCCGAGTATGACGCTGCGGTTGTTGAGAAGTTTGACGAGGCTGGCGCCGTGCTCCTCGGCAAATTACAGATGCACGAATTTGCTCTGGGTGCTACGAGCGTGAACCCTCATGACGGCCCTGCCCACAACCCATGGGACGTGACGAGGATCACGGGAGGTTCAAGTGGTGGATCAGGTTCAGCAGTCTCTTCCGGACAGTGCATGGCTGCGCTGGGCAGCGACACCGGAGGTTCCATAAGAATTCCTGCCGGTCTCTGTGGCATCGTTGGTATGAAGCCCACGTTCGGTCGTATCTCCAGGCACGGCGTTCACCCTTTGTCATGGAGCCTAGACACCGTTGGACCGATGACCAGGTCTGCCCATGACGCGGCCATAGTCATGAACGCGCTCGCTGGCCATGATTCTCGGGACCCCTCCTCTGCCCAAACGAAGACGATGGACTTCACGCACGGGATAAGTGATGGCATATCGGGCCTTAAGATAGGCATTCCTGAGGACTTCTTCTACGACGTTATTGACAGTGAAGTGTCTGCTGCAATTTGCCAGGCTGCAGGCGTGCTGGCGGAGTTGGGTGCAGTCGTCGAGAGCTGTTCGATCCCTGCGCTGAATCACTGTCTTGGTATCTCTAGCGCGATACTCGTTACGGAGGCGGCTGAGACCCTGTTCCCGCACATTCGAGATTGCCCCGATGACATTGGTGCTGACGTGCGCGCACGTCTCTATCTCGGTGCAATGACTCCCGCAGTCGACTACATCAAGGCCCAGCGTGCACGGGCTGCGTACAATGAACAGCTCGCCGACGCAATGGAAACCTACGACCTGCTGATGGCTCCGACAGCGGCTATCGGAGCGCCAGGCATCGATCAGGAATTCGTCGAGGTAAATGGAAGGCAGGAGAACGCGCTGTCTCTGATGTCCAGGCTGACCCGGGCATTCAACTTGACAGGACAGCCGACGGTCTCGGTGCCATGCGGATTCACGTCTGATGGTATTCCCATCGGGATGCAGCTCGCCGGCAGAATGTGGGAGGACTCGGTAGTACTTCGAGCGGCCCACACCTATGAATCGGCTACAGAATGGCACACTCGACGGCCACCAATCCAATAAGCACAAGACTGACACAATCGAAAAGACGGAGGAAACGGACGTGACAACGACTCCACAAAGTCAGGGTCTGTCGCTACACGACGCAGCCCGCGCCCAGGGTGTGACATTCGAGAGAGAGGCAGTCCCAGAAGATCGATATGTCGAAGCCAACGGTATGAGATTCCACTATCTCGATTGGGGTAATCCAGATGCGCCCGACATGCTTTTGCTTCACGGCTTTGCCCAGACCTGCCACTCCTGGGACTTCGTCGCGCTCGCCTTCTGCGATCGATACCATGTTGTAGCGCTTGACCAACGCGGACACGGCGACAGCGACTGGTCAGAGTCTGGCGACTACTCCCCGGAGATACAACAGGCAGACATAGCGGGCGTTGTTTCGGCAATTGGACTGCGCGACTTTGTTCTAATGGGACTATCTATGGGTGGCCGAAACTCGTTCACCTACGCCGCGACGCATCCAGGAGAGGTTAGAGCTCTGGTAGTAGTGGACGCTGGCCCGCAAAACATGCAGACTGGTTCCCAGAAGATTCGTAACTTTGTGCAGCAGGATGACGAGCTCGACTCCATCGAAGACTTCGTCCAGCGAGTGCTGAATTACAATCCGCTCCGAGACCCCGTCCAGGTTAGAGGCTCAATACGCCACAACCTGAAGGAGCTCCCGAACGGCAAGTGGACCTGGAAGTACGACAAGCGATTCAGGCAGCCGGGCGGTCGACGTTTCCAGCACGACCCGCAGATGACGGAGCGGCTCTGGGGCTATATGGAGAGTCTTGCCTGCCCTACCCTTGTTGTGCGGGGCTCTCAGAGCGATATCATCGCGCTGGACACCGCCGACGGAATGCACAAGCGAATACCCAACGGCAGAATGGCAACGGTCGAGAACGCAGGACACCTGGTAATGGGCGACAACCCTTCAGGGTTTGAAAGGGCCGTTACCGAGTTCATCAGCGAGATCGATGGATAGCGGACAGTAGAACATTTGCTGCCAAGTTTCGCCGCGTGCTAGAATCTCTCGCGAAGAAGAGAGAGAAGAAATAGAGAAACAGGGACCCAGGAGACGGGATTGGACGCGGCTGAAAAGCAGGCAATAGTCGCTGAATACAGAACGAACGACGATGACACCGGCTCTACCGATATACAGGTGGCGGTGTTAACGGCCCGCATAAACAGACTTACTGAACACCTGAGAGAGAACAAACACGACGAGTCCACCAGGCGTGGGCTCCTCAAGATGGTGGGCCGGCGGCGTAGACTACTCCGATACCTCAATCGCGAGGACGTTTCGCGCTATAGATCGCTTATTTCGAGGCTTGGCCTCAGAGGCTAATACCCCTCACAGCACCCTGCGAAGGGTGCTTTTCTTCTTCCTTGGGCTTTTCCCTTTTAGGAGGCGCTACGCCAAATGACGACGACCCTTTTTGATCTCAAACTAGGTGATGGAGTTCTATCATTTGAGTGCGGGAAGCTGGCCCAGAAAGCCAACGGCTCAGTACTCGTCAAGTACCACGACAATGTGCTGTTGGTTACAGCAACGACCGCAAATCCGAGAGAAGGCATAGACTTCTTCCCGTTGACCGTAGATGTCGAAGAGCGACTCTACGCTCGTGGGAAGATTCCTGGAAGCTTCTTCAAGCGCGAGGGGAGGCCCTCCACCCATTCGATCCTGATCGCTAGACTTACTGATCGCCCAATCCGACCACTGTTCCCCAAGGACTTTCGCAACGAGGTCCAGATAATCGCTACTCCGCTGTCGTCGGATACAACAAATCCCTACGACATGATCGCCATAATCGGCGCGTCGACGGCACTCACCATTTCGGACATTCCATTTGAGGGGCCTATTTCAGCAACTCGAATGGGCTATATCGATGGAGAATTCGTCGTCAACCCGTCATACGAGCAGATTGAGGAGAGCCAACTCGACCTTATGGTCGCTGGTTCCCGCTCAGGCGTAATTATGATGGAGGCCGGCGCCAACGAGGTCACGGAGGATTTAGTTCTCGAGGCCATCGAGCGCGCCCAGGAAGTCAACCTGGAGATAATTGAGCTTCAGGAAGAACTCGCAAAGGCCTATGGGAAGCCCCCTCTGGAATACGTGCCCCGCTCGTATGACCATGACCTTACGCAGGCCGTAGGCGACGAGATTGCTAACGACCTGGCCGAAGCGTTGAAACTGGACGGTGAGGAAACTGACTCGCGAGTGGCAGAGATCAAGGCTGCAGTCTTTGAAAAGCACGGCGAGGAGCATGACCAGTCGATGGTCGCCACCGCCTTTGACGAGGCCTTCGAGGCTGCTTTCAAGCGCCGGGTACTGGAAACTGGCGAACGTCCGGACGGTCGCGGCCTGAAAGAGATTCGGCCGCTGTCGAGCGAAGTCGGTCTGTTCCCAAGGACTCACGGTACCGGCCTATTCACGAGGGGTGAAACCCAGGTACTCGGGGTATGCACACTGGGCTCGGTTGGAGACGCTCAGAAGATTGACAACATGAGTCCCGAAGACGAGAAGCGATTTATGCTTCACTACAACTTCCCGCCGTTCTCGACGGGTGAGGCGAGGCCGATGCGCTCCACAGGTCGGCGTGAGATCGGACACGGCGCTCTCGCTGAGCGGGCAATGTCCGCTGTACTTCCGTCCGAAGAGGAGTTCCCCTACACCATCAGGTTAGTTGGCGAATGCCTTAGCTCCAACGGTTCCACCTCTATGGCAACTGTTTGTGCATGCACACTCGCCCTGATGGACGCTGGTGTACCCATCAAAACTCCTGTGGCCGGCATCTCCATTGGCCTGGTAACCGGAGAGGGCGGACAGTACGTCACGCTCACCGACATCCAGGGCAAAGAAGACCACATGGGCGACATGGACTTCAAGGTCGCTGGCACCGAGAACGGGATCACGGCCATCCAGCTTGACATGAAGGTCAAGAGCATCAGTTACGATGTGATCTACGACGCCCTCCACCAGGCAAAGGAGGCCCGAGGCGAGATCCTAGACCAGATCGAAAGCACGCTTCCCGAGTACCGCAGCGAAATGAGCGAATACGCGCCAAGGATGGAGTCGATCCAGATAGCGGTTGACAAGATCGGCGCTGTTATCGGACCCGGCGGCAAGATCATTCGAGGAATCGTGGACGAAACTGGAGCATCTGTTGACATCCAGGACGACGGAACAATCATCATTGGCTCCAGTGATGGAAACGCTGCTGAACGCGCGAAGCAGATGATCCGCGACCTGACCAAGGAAATCGAGATCGGTGAGATATACACCGGCAAGGTGGTCCGGACTACGGACTTCGGCGCATTCATAGAGTTGCTGCCTGGCAAGGACGGGATGGTCCATATCAGCGAGCTCGCCAACTACCGGGTTCCCACGGTCGAGGACGAAGTGACAGTGGGCGACGAGGTTACCGTGCTGGTAACTGATGTAGATCAGACTGGACGAGTCAGACTCTCACGACGCGCTCTGTTGAGCGATGCCGACGAGGATGGTGAGGACCCAGTTGAGGCCGCGCTGAAGAGACAGCGGGCTGGACGTGGAGGCGGACAGAGACGCGGCGGCGGCGGATTCGGTGGTGATAGAGGCGACAGAGGTGATAGAGGCCCAAGGAGAAATGGCCCCGGTCGAGGTCCCCGAAACAGGGACAGAGACTTCGATGGAGGCAGACCTCGCGGCGGCGGCAGAGACCGTGACCGCGACAGAGACCGCGATGACGGAAGAAGGTCAGGCTACCGGTCGCAGTCCCGTGGCGGATATGGTGGTGGCCGAGATCGTGACCGAGATCGCGATAGTGATCGTAACAGAGGGGAAGGCAGGCCACGCAGGGACCGCTTCTAGCCTAAGTTACTGAGTCAATATGGACGGCCCCGCTGTGGGCCGTCCTTTCTGTATCTGGATGCAAGGGAGGAGTCGAATGTCAACCATAAACGTCGTCGTACATGGCGCACTCGGCAAGATGGGACAGGAAGTACTAAACGCGGTCGCAAATGCAGAGGACATGACCCCGATTGGCGCAGCGGACCAGGTAGCAGACCCTGGAAGTATTTCTCTCCCCGACGGGTCCGCTCAGGTTCCGATTTCGAACGATCTCGCCCAAGTAGTTTCAGGTGCCGATGTTGTAGTCGACTTCTCTACTGCTGATGGGGCGATGTCTGCAATGAGGGCTGCCACTGCTCACAGTGTGAACGTCGTAGTTGGTAGCACCGGTCTGAGCGAGGACAACTACCAGGAAGCCGATGGCCTCGCCAACGAACACGGTGTCGGTATCATCATTGCGCCAAACTTCGCGATGGGCGCCGTCCTCATGATTCACCTCGCCAAAGAGGCTGGACGATTCTTCGACTACGCCGATCTGACTGAAACACACCACGAAGCCAAGATCGACGCACCTTCAGGCACTGCCCTCGCAATTGCTCGAGCCGCTGTTGAAGGTAAGTCCGGAGGCTTCACTAACGTCCGCGCCGAAAAGGAGCTGATCGAAGGACCCCGAGGAGGCGACTTCGAAGGCATTAGTGTGCACAGCGCCCGAATGCCGGGTCGCGTCGCCCACCACGAGCTTGTGTTTGGCGGACTCGGTCAGACGCTCACTATCAGGCACGATTCCATCAGCCGGGAGAGTTTCATGCCCGGTGTCACTATGGCGATACGTGCAGTGGTCAACCGCAAGGGCTTAACAGTAGGTCTCGAAAACCTTATGGGACTCGCCTAGGTTCTTCTGGAACCTGCAGGACACCTGAATGACAGGAACGAGTGATGGCCTCAATGGCAGGTGGCAGAGCCTGTCGTTTCCCCTCGTAGAATTGCTACCATTTTCGAGAAACGTTCCCATGAGGTGTGAGAATTGAACGAGTGCAACATTGCCATTGTTGGCGCTACCGGGGCTGTCGGTGAGGTCTTTCTAAGGATCATCGAGGAGCGCAACTTTCCAGCTGGGACGATTCGTCTCTGCGCTTCTGAGAGGTCGGTCGGCAAGAGGCTCAAGGTGCGAGGCGAGGAGATCGAGGTCGAGCTTGCGACCCCCGAGTTGCTGAGCGAGGTCGATTTCGCATTCGTTGCTGCATCCACTGCAGTGAGCAGGGAGTTGGCTCCACTGGCTGCAGAGAACGGTGCTGTCGCCATCGACGATAGCTCGGCATTCAGGATGGATCCTGAAGTGCCGCTGGTTGTGCCGGAAGTAAATGGGAGCGATCTGGACTCTCATCGCGGCATCGTTGCAATTCCTAATTGCACGACCACACCGTTGGTAATGGCACTCAAGCCGCTCCACGAGAACAACGCCGTCAAGCGCGTCGTCGCGTCGACCTACCAGTCCGTAACCGGGACCGGAGCTGCTGCTGCAGAGGAGCTCAGAGTGCAGTCTAGGGCAGCTGTCGGCGGTGACGAAGTAACAGCGGAAGTGTACCCCCATCCGATAGCGTTCAACGTGCTGCCCCATGTGGAGCCATTCTGGGACAACGGCTACACGAACGAAGAAATGAAGATGCAGAACGAGACTCGCAAGATTCTGCATGCCCCTGAGATCAAGGTCTCGGCAACGTGTGTGCGCGTACCCGTTGTGGTCAGCCATAGTGAGGCCGTCAATATCGAATTCGAAGACCCAATCAGTCCTGGGGAGGTGCGCGAGATCCTACAGAGTGCGCCCGGTTTGCGATTGGTGGACGATCCTCAGGCGAACGTGTATCCTATGCCCATCGAAGCTGAGGGCGAGGACGATGTCTTCGTCGGACGCATACGCTCCGACCTTGCCCTCGACAACGGCATAGCTATGTGGCTATCGTGCGACAACCTCAGAAAGGGCGCGGCCCTCAACTCTATCCAAATTGCCGAGGAGATGATGGCTCGGGACCTACTGCTGAGGTAACGTGGGACTTGCAGGTCCTGGAGGTAGGAAATGGCTGAGATCGGACGACTGCTGACAGCAATGGTTACTCCCTTCGACGAAGAGGGAGAGATTGACTATGCAAAGGCCCGCAAGTTGGCCCGCGCACTTCTGGACTCTGGGTCAGATGGCTTGGTGATCGGTGGCACTACCGGCGAATCGCCGTCAATGAGCGACGACGAAAAAATTCGCCTCTTCGCCGAGGTGAAGGAAGAGGTCGGAGACGAGGCCGCAGTAATTGCGGGTACCACGGACAACAACCACCGCAAGTCAGTTGAGCTGTCCGTCGAGGCCGAGAAGGTTGGAGCTGACGGTCTTCTCCTGACAGTTCCAGCCTACAACAAGCCCACCATGGAGGGCCTGTACCAGCACTTCAAGGCTATCGCCGAAGCCACTTCCCTACCCGGTATCCTGTATAACGTACCATCACGAACTTCCTTGAACATGGACCATGCCACCACGCTGAGACTTGCCGAGATTGAGAACATCGTCGGCGTGAAAGAGGCCTCAAGCGACCCGGTCCAGATTACCCAGATCATAGACGGTGCACCTGACGGATTCCGTGTCTGGTCCGGTAACGACGATGAGACATTCTCAATTATGTGTACAGGCGGCTACGGGATAGTAAGCGTGGCTGCCCACATTGTCGGTCTCCAGATCAAGGAGATGATGGGACGGATTCTGGAAGGCGACATTGAAGCTGCCGCCGCGGAGCACAGGCGGCTCCTGCCTCTGTTCAAGGCGATCTTCTGGGTCACCAACCCTATCCCGATAAAGTACGCGGTCAACCGAGCGGGCTTTGATATTGGCCAGCCCAGACTGCCCCTGTGGGAGGCAGATGACGCCTTCACCAGCAAGTTCGACCCGCTGATGGACCAGTACGATATCGACCTGCCGGTGAACGGTTCCTAACTGAAACTACCGCGCGTCAGAAACCAAGAGGGCGGGACCGATCTGGTCCCGCCCTCTTTTGCTTGTTGTACTGTCCCGTCTGCCTAGACGTGCATCATCTGCCTGACCATCACAGTCTCATCACGATGTGGCCCTGTAGAGATTACGTCGATCGGGCAGCCAATTAACTCCTGGATGCGCTCGACGTAGTCCCGGGCCTCCTTGGGAAGGTCCTCGTATCGACGCACGCTCGCTGTAGGACGGTCCCAGCCTGGCATCTCTTCAAAAATTGGACGGGCCTTTTCGAGTGCTGCGACTCCCCCTGGGAAGTCGTCTGTCACCTCGCCATCTTCGTTGACGTACTGGGTGCATATCCTGACCGCCTCGAATCCATCGAGAACATCCAGGCGAGTAAGTACCGCAGACGTGTACCCGTTGATCAGGGAGCTGTACTTGGCTGCGACTGCGTCGAACCAGCCTACCCTCCTGGGCCTGCCTGTAGTAGTTCCGAACTCCTGCGCCAGTTCTCTGATAGTCTCACCGGTATTGTCATTTAGCTCCGTAGGCAAGGGTCCGGTGCCGACACGTGTAGTGTATGCCTTGAAGACGCCGGTAATGCCTTCGATGTGTGTAGGACTCACGCCGAGGCCGACAGATGCTCCACCGATTGTAGGATTCGAGGAAGTGACAAACGGGTATGTACCGTGGTCGAGGTCCAGAAGGACTCCCTGCGCACCTTCCAGGAGTACATTCTCACCCGCCGCCAGCGCCTGGTTGATTATCTTTTCAGCAGGTCCGATGTACTGGGCAAGTCTCACACTCCAGTCACGACACTTGTCGTAGACTTCCTCGAACGATAGGGCGTCCCCACCGTACACCTTGGTAATGACCGCGTTGGTGTAGTTAAGAATGCCTTCGAGCCTGGGGATAAGCGCCTCAATATCGAGAAGGTCCGCTGCACGCACACCTGTGCGAGCTGCCTTGTCGGCGTACGCGGGGCCAATACCCTTGCCAGTTGTTCCTATCCGGGAACTTCCCCTTGCTATCTCGGCAAGCTCGTCCAGAATTACGTGGTACGGCATTATGAGGTGAGCTCGCTCGCTCACGACGATTCGGTGACTGATGTCGATTCCCCTCGACTTCAGGTCATCGATCTCTTCGAGAAGCACGTCCGGGTCTACTACGACACCGTTCCCAATTACGTTCAGGGCATCCGGCCAGAAGACTCCGCATGGGATGAGGTGGAAGCTGAACTTCCCTTGGTCGTTTACGACCGTGTGACCGGCATTGTTTCCGCCGGCGAAGCGGGCAACGATCTGGGCGTCCCGCGCAAGGACGTCGACTATCTTGCCCTTTCCCTCATCGCCCCACTGGGCGCCTAGAACTGCATACGCAGGCATCCCATAACCTCTTTATTTCACTCACGTTGGATCTTCGGTTTTCAGGCGCGTCGCATCCCCAAGTACGAAAAAAGCGGTGAGGGGGATTCACTACATGGCGCTATCTTGTGACGCGCGCAACCTTCAGTATATCAAACGAAAGAGGCCAATTGAAGATATTTGAGGACGACCCGAGACCAGGTCGCCCTCAAATAGTCGATCCACTCTATCCCAGTGCTAGCTAGGTAGACCCCGTTCAACCTTGGTGATTGCCCTGTCTAGCCTATTGACGAGCTCGTCGGCTTCAGTTTCAGTGATACAGAGCGACGGGCCAATGCCGATCCTATCGTCTCCGCATCTGAGGATCAGACTCTCCGCCTCAAACGCATCTGAGAGACGATTCCCCAGCTGTACGTCCTTGGGGAACCTGGTCTTCGTGTCGCGGTCTGCGACGAGTTCCACGCCTATCAGCAACCCGCGCCCTCTTACGTTCCCAATCATTGGGTGCTCGGCCGCCAAGTCGTCCAGACGGCCTAAAATGTGGGCCCCAATCTCGGCAGAGTTGTCTACGAGGCCCTCTGTCTCCATGATCTCTATGTTCTTAAGGGCCACTGCCGCAGTGACAGGGTGGCCGCCAAAGGTCAGCGCCTGCTTGAAGATGTTGTCGGAGCCTGCGAATACGTCGGCAACTTCGTCAGTGACGATCGCGTTCGCGAGTGGCACATAGCTGGACGTTATCCCCTTGGCCATGGTCATGATGTCTGGAGTGACATTCCAGTGCTCCATCGCGAACATGGTCCCCGTGCGCCCGAAACCGGTAATAACTTCGTCCGCAATGAGTATGACCCCGTAACGATCACAAATCTGCCTCAGCAGTGGCCAGTACTCGTCTCCAGGTACCGCGGCACCCATCGACGAAGACACTGGCTCAGCTATCACGGCAGCGACACTCGAGGGCCCATGGAACTTGATCAGGTCCTCAATGGCCTGCGCGCACCTCACTGCGGCCTCGGAGTCAGTCTCTCCGGGAATCGGCGAGTTGTACGAGTCTGGCTGGGGAGCGTAGAGCATGCCTGGGAATGCGGGCTCGTAGTCCTCCCTGCCGCCGTCTCCACCGAGCCACATCGTCGCGCCAAGGGCTCCGTGATAGGAACCGACCCGGCTTATGATCTTGTACCTGCCTGCCTCTCCTCGTCGTCTATGATACGCCCTTGCGATCTTGATGGCGGTCTCGTTCGCTTCTGATCCGCCTGTGACCGGCCATGAACGGTCCAGGTTTCCAGGGGTTATGTCAGACAACTTGGACGCTAGCTCGATCAGCGGTTCCGTTGTTGATCCCTGTGGGAAGTACACCAGCTTGGACATCTGTTCACGCATGGCGTCGGCCAGTTCGTGTCGCCCGTAGCCGATGTTTACGCACATGTACCCGCCATTGACGTCCATCCACTCGCGGCCCTCGGCATCCGTCACGTGTACGCCGTTTCCGCTGGTGATAATTGGCGGGCGTCCCGACTCTGCGTCGGTCGCCCAACTCCGGTTGTGCATCCAGAGATGGTCTAGCGCTGCCTGTCTTGCTTCCGGCCCTCTGCTTATTGTGGTTGTCGTGTTATCAGGCATACTGAGCCATCCCAAGGTCACCCTCAAGCTCCCAAAGGCTGAGGTCTATGGCGTGGACTATCTCATCCACTTCTTCCTTCGTAATGCAGAGTGGGGGTCCAACGTGAATGATAGGCCCGCCGACCCTCAGAATGAGTCCATTCTTCTTGAAGCTTTCATTGAGTCGGTCAGCTACCCGGTCGGACGGATCGAACGGTGCCTTAGTTTCCCTATCCTTTACCAGTTCTATCGCCATGAGCAGCCCCAGACCTCTGACGTCGCCAATCGACGGATGGTCCCCCATCATGGCTTCAAGCTGCTCCTTGCAGTAGGCTCCGACGGCTGCCGAGTTCTCGACCATCCCTTCGCTTTCGATGATCTCTATGTTCTTCAAGGACGCCGCGGCGGATACCGGATGCCCGCTGGCCGTGAGCACGTGCCGCAGGTAGTCTTCCTCGCCAGCGAATACGCCGGCGACTTCTTCAGTAGCGATTGTCGCAGCCATCGGCAGGTAGGAGCTGATGACCCCTTTGGCGACGCTCATGATGTCCGGGACGACACCCCAATGTTCCACCGCGAACATTCTGCCAGTTCGACCAAAGCCGTTGATGACCTCGTCAGCAATCAGCAGGACTCCGTAACGGTCGCAGATCTCTCTCAGCATTGGCCAGTATTCGTCACCCGGCACAACTGCTCCGAGCGGTATGGCCACCGGCTCCGCAATCACCGCTGCTACGGTCTCCGGCCCCTCGAACTTGATCAGGTCCTCGATCGCCTGAGCGCACCGGACAGCGCACTCAGAGTCCGTCTCGCCCGAAACGGGCGAGTGATAGGCCGAGGGTGGCGGCGCGTACACCATTCCAGGTCGCGCTGGTTCGAAGTCATCGCGCTGCGTCTCCTGGGTGCCACCAAGCCACAGTACACCCGCTGTGGTCCCATGGTAGGAGCCTATCCGGCTGATGACCTTGTATCTTCTCGAGTCTCCCCTTCTCCGGTGGTAGGCCAGAGCGATCTTGAGTGCCGTCTCATTGGCCTCTGAACCTCCAGACACTGGAAAGACCCTGCTGAGACTACCGGGTGTCATCTGGGCAAGCTTCCGGGCTAGTAGGGCGGTCGGCTCGGTCGTAGTGCCGTATGGGAAATAGGACAGTTGCGTCATCTGCTCGTAGGCGGCGTCGGCGATTTCCTGGCGCCCGTACCCAACGTTGACGGAGTTGTATCCTCCATTGACGTCAATGTAGCTCCGACCCTCAGCATCGATGATCCGCACTCCCTCTCCCTCGACGGCGATCATCGGCTCGCCCTCTTCAGCCATAGTTATCCAGTCCCGGTTGTGCATCCAAAGGTGTCGGGTGGACTTGTTTCTCAGTTCATCGATGTCTAGCTGCTGGGTCATGTTCAGACTCCCCTGATATTGGCCGAACCGAGTGGGCCCAGTGTATATGGGGTTATACCTGACGGCAACTCACGGTTGCATGCTGATATATACTGACCAAAACAGAAGAAAGTTCCCTGGAGTTGCCAATGCGGTTCGGTTCGTTCATATTCCCGGTAAGTCACGATCCCGAAAGTGATAGTTCGATAATTGACAGTACTCTCGACGAGATCGAGCTCCAGGACTCTCTCGGATTCGAGGCAGCCTGGCTTACTGAGCATCACTTCGACGGCGCCTGTGCCTATGTGGACCCTTTGGTCTTTGGGGCCGCTGTCGCCTCCAGGACCAGCAACATCAAGATAGGCTTCGCGGTCGTGGAAATGGCATTCCACCATCCTGTTCGTCTTGCCGCGCAAACTGCCCTGCTGGACAACCTCAGCCACGGCAGGCTCATCGTGGGTATAGGTAGAGGATCTGCGTTCAACACCTACGAGTACCTCGGCTTTGGCATATCCATGGAGGAGGGAGTAGAAAGGCTGACAGAGGCTGAAGAGCTCATGGTCGAGGCGTGGACTGGCGAGGATATTCGTCACAAGGGTCGATATTGGGACGTGTCGTTCCCTATGCTCAGGCCTAAGCCCTTCCAACAGCCGCATCCTCCTTTGGTCCGAGCGTGCATCAGCGAACGCTCTACTCGGGAAATGGCGCGAATTGGCCGACCCGTTCTCATCGGCGTCCAGGAGGACGACGAGATCAGGTCCCGAATAGACCTTTTCGGGCGCGAGATGGCTGAAGCTGGCTTCGACGAGACGGACGTTGAGTCTGCCCTCGATCAGTGCTGGTTCTCCAAGAACGCATTTATTGCCGAGACCTACGAAGAGGCCCGTGAGCTCTTCGAACCAGGCTTCCGAAGAGAGCGTAAGCACTTCCGGGAGGCGCGGGAGATCTACAACCCGGAGGGTTTTCCGCCGCTTGACCCCACCAAGCCGCTTCCAGCCGGGGAAGACTTCGAGAAGGCATGCATCGTAGGCACTCCAGGCCAGGTCGCAGACCAGATTGCTTCATTACGCGATCTGGGAGTCCGCAACCTGATGCTGAAGCTAAACGTGGGCGAGATGGACACACAGGCGGTACAGAAGTCCATCAAGCTGTTCGGGCAGCACGTGATGCCCAGGTTCGCTGACTAGGAGAGTACGGCCTCAGCGATCTGATCGAGCTGAGCATTAGTCGCCTCCTCATCGGCTGTTTCGACGCGGATCATGACTCGATCAGCGCCCGCATCGAATAGCTCGCCAAGAAGTGATTTATCAGCAGCCTGCCCGAACACGGACACTGAGATTGATCCAGGGTCACGACCTGCCTCCGCAGCGAGTTCGTTCAGCGTCTGTCTTCCCTCGCTAATGTCGTCCGGAGTGACCCTGTTGGGCATCCAGCCGTCTCCCCACTGCACAATCCTTCTGAATACGTTTCTGGCCATGCCACCGAGCAATACGGGTGGATGGGGACGCTGCACAGATCGCGGGAAGGAGTAGACGGGCGGGAAGTCGTAGTAATCACCGTGGTACTCACTCTCGACCTCGATCCACAGCGACTTCATGGCCAGAACGGCCTCGCGTGTTTGAGTCCACCTATGCGGAAAGTCGCCTCCCATGATCTCCGTCTCTTCCTTCAGCCAGCCGGCGCCTATGCCGAACAGAAAGCGCCCTCCTGAGTACATGTCCAGAGTCGCGACCTCCTTCGCCAGCAGAAGCGGGTTGCGCTCCGGGACAAGGCATATTCCAGTGCCCAGCTTGAGGTTGGTCGTCACGGCCGACGCCCTGGCAAGCGCGACGAACGGGTCTACGATGTCTGCGTAAACCCTTGGTATCACGCCATCAGGTGAGCCAGGCCACGGGCTGGAAGTTGTCACCGGAATGATGGGATGTTCCGGCACCCACAACGACTCAAAGCCCATCTCCTCCGCCCTGCGGGCGAGGATCGCTATGTCTACCGAGTAGTCCGTCGGGAATGTTGAAATGCCGATGTTCATGATGATTTCTCCCGTAGTTTGATGAGGCCCATTATATTGCCAGAGTGGCTTTCAGTCTGCCGCCGATTGAGTCATCCAGAACGGCCAAATCCGACCGTCACTTTCAGGCATAAACCCTGCATTCTAAACGTGCCATTTAGTTTGACACTCTCTTCAGCGATACTCTATCATCTTGCCCTAGGGTGTGACCCGAGTGGCAACGTAGCTCAGTGGTAGAGCGGGCGCTTCATAAGCGCTAGGTCACAGGTTCGAACCCTGTCGTTGCCACCACTCGGTTGATGGCGAGGACGCCTTCAGCGGAAGACAGGTCATTAACAGTTGAACGCCGAGCTGATCTGGGCGATTAGCTCAGTGGTTAGAGCGCTCGCCTCACACGCGAGAGGTCCGAGGTTCAAATCCTCGATCGCCCAC
>JAGWBK010000001.1:0-7299 GCA_021295915.1 Dehalococcoidia bacterium | reverse complement strand
TGGCGGAACGGTAGACGCGCTACGTTCAGGACGTAGTATCCTTACGGGTGTGTGGGTTCGACTCCCTCCTTCGGCACCAGCCTCTCTTTAGGCCAAAAGACCAATGAATCGCGCGCTTGTAGCTCAGTTGGATAGAGCGCAGCCCTGCGGAGGCTGAGGCCGTGGGTTCGAGTCCCGCCAAGCGCGCCATTACACTCCCTTCCGCACCCAAATGGGCGGTTAGCTCAGCTGGTTAGAGCGTCTGTCTTACACACAGAAGGTCACAGGTTCGAGTCCTGTATCGCCCACCACGACGTATACGCACTTGGTGGCAATCGACCTGAACGAGGGCGAGATCGTGTGGAAGGTGCCTTTCGGAGAAGGAAACGAGGAAGTCCGCACGCATCCATTGCTCAGCGGGGTCGACTTACCGGACCGGCTGGGCACGTATGGCAACTCAGGACCGATGGCGACCAGGGGGGACTGGTTTTCCTGGGCGGCGGCGAGCCGTACCTTTATGCATTCGACATGCCAACAGGCGCCGAACTCTGGCGTGGAGCGACCCCGTATCCAACCCAGGCGAATCCGATGACCTAGGTGACAGGTACAGGACGGCAGCTCGTCGTAGTCGCCACTGGCCGGAGCACAGACGCGGCACTAGTTGCGTTCGCGCTACCTGCAAGTGAGAATTAGCGCGACCGGGGTGAACCTCTTAAATTCAGTCCTACGTCTGGAGTAGAGCCGCTCCCGTTGCGCTCTTCAGAGCGAACTTCTCGTTCAGGAGCAACTCACAAGCACACTCTTGCGAATACTCGCAATTGCTGCATGTCGCTGTTACTAGATATTTTCTCTTGACTGACTATCGCTGATCCACTATGTTGGTGTTGAGTGCGAGAGCCAGTAAAATGAGTTGCGAAGACCAGACAGTTCAGACCCTAAAAGAGTCGGGCCACCGGCCTACCCCACAGCGCCTGATGATTCTGTCAGCTTTGCGTCATTCACAGGGCCATATCACCGCCTCACAGGTCCTGGAGCAGGTCAAGGAGTCGTACTCTTACATAGATCTTTCGACTGTCTACCGCACGCTTGACATGCTCAAGCAGATGCGCCTCGTGTCAGAGACCCACATGGGAGGCGATCAGCACTCTTACGAATGGATCGAAGAAGTCAGGCACCACCATCTAATTTGCCAGGACTGCGATCGAGTCGTCCTCCTGGACGATGTCATGCTGGAGTCACTGGGCACAAACATATTTGAAACATACGGATTCGAGGTGGACATCGACCACCTCGCAATTTTCGGGGCGTGCCAGGAGTGTCGAGAGGCTACTCCTTAGTCGCACCTGAACATCAGTAGGACGAGAACCCAAATGCTACTAAACGCAGGTATAAGTGTATTGAGATGGGACATTCCTCACCCGCTCCACGCCCCCGACGGCTTTTTTAGCCTTCCAATGGCAGTTGCCGGGTATGTTGTGGTTGCTCTCGTTATCTCATTTGCAATCAATCGGACGCGCACGGAACTCAATGAGCGCATGGTGCCGATGATGGGTGTGATGGCGGCGTTCATATTCGCGGCCCAGATGATCAACTTCCCAGTTGCAGGGGGTACGTCCGGCCATCTCGTGGGAGGTGCGCTGGCCGCTATCATCCTGGGGCCCTGGGCAGCAATTATCGTAATGACGGCAGTCGTTGGGCTGCAGGCGCTGCTCTTTCAGGACGGCGGACTAGTCGTGCTTGGCATCAACCTGTTCAACATGTCCATCGTCAGCGTCCTTGCGGGCTATGGAGTCTACTTCATCGCCCGGAAGTTTGGTTCATCATCCAAGGGTGTACTCTTTGCTGGCGGTTTTGTCAGCGCATGGGTATCGGTGATGATGGCAGCCGTTTTTACGGCCTTTGCCCTGGCTTTTTCAGGCACGTCGCCTCTATCACTTGCCCTCCCTGCCCTTGCGGCTGTACATGCGCTGATCGGCATTGGCGAGGGGCTGATCACGGTATTTGCGCTCTCGTTTATCAGGGTGGCCCGACCGCAGCTTCTACAGGCGAGAAGGGAATCGCGGGTCCAATTCGCTGAGGGAGTGTGACATGAAAGTTACATGGTGGATTGCAGGCTACTTTATTGCCATTGCCATTACGCTGGTAGCCCCTTTTGCTTCGTCTTCACCCGACGGCCTCGAGAGGGTCGCTGAAGATCAGGGATTCATGGACACGGCCAAGGAAGCTCCATATGCCGTAATCGCCGACTACGTCTTTCCCGGCGTCGAAAATGAGGCTCTCGCCACTGTGCTCGCGGGAGTAATCGGTGTGACGGTCATCTATCTGCTAGTGGCAGGTGGTACCTATATGGCATACCGGTCTACTGCCAACCGTAGAGTCTGAGTCGCGCGATTTCTACCAGCACTGCACTCCTCGATCGCTATATCGAAGGCCGCGGGCTATTACACCGCGCCGACCCGCGCGTGAAACTCGTCATCGCCCTCGCCTTTATCTTCGCGACTACCTCCATTCCGCCAGGCAAGTGGCCCGCGTTCGGGGCAATGCTTCTAATCGCATGGGCGGCGGCCGCAATTTCGGGCGTCGGGGTGGTCCGCGTGTTTCTGCGGTCGCTTATCGCTCTTCCCTTCATACTTATCGCGCTACCAACCGTGTTCACCAAGCCCGGCGCTCCGCTTTTCGAGTTGTCGCTGGGGTTGTTTACACTGACCGCCACAGCGGAAGGTATGGAGTTCTTCGTCAGTGTCTTTATCAAGTCGTGGGCGTCAGTCACCGCGGCGGTGATACTGACTTCCACTACCCCTGCCCTTGGCCTGCTCGCAGCGCTCAGGTCTCTGAAGCTGCCAGAGATTCTAGTAGCAGTGGTAATGCTGATGTACAGATACCTGTTCGTGCTCGTTGAAGAGGCCCAGAGGATGCTCCGTGCCCGCTCCGCTAGAAGTGCCGGGGTCGGACCAGGTTCCGGGGGATCCCTGATCTGGAGAGCCAGAAGTGCCGGCGGCATGGCAGGCTCTCTTTTCATCCGCACCCTTGACCGCGGCGAGCGAATCTACATGGCCATGCTCGCGAGGGGATACGACGGCGGAATCAGACAGCGGGCCACTACCCCATTGGGTAGACTTGCCGCGGTTCAGATTGCTCTACCTCTTTCCCTCTTCGCCACCATCGCAATCAGCGCAAGGTTCCTGTTGTGACTTCTACAACTATACAGAGAGACGTGGCCACCGCACTGGAGATTAGCAATCTCTCGTTTTCATACCCTGACGGTCGACAAGCGCTCGGGGGTGTGACTTTCAGTCTCCGGGCCGGAGAGAAAGTTGCGATTCTGGGTCCGAATGGGGCTGGCAAATCTACACTGCTACTCCACCTTAACGGTCTGTTGCATGGCAACGGCGACGTCAGTGTCATGGGGAATCGCGTCGTGGAAGACGACAAAGAGACGCTCGGGCTAATCCGGTCTCTTGTCGGGCTGGTCTTTCAAGACCCTGACGATCAGCTCTTCTCTCCCACGGTCTACGACGATGTCGCCTTTGGCCCCATCTACATGGGTCTGCCACAGGACGAGATAGATGACCGCGTCCTGCACGCGCTGAGTCTGGTCGGTCTTGACGGGTACGCCGACAGAATGCCGTTCCACCTTAGTGGCGGCGAGAAGAAACGAGCGGCAATTGCGACAGTGCTCTCAATGAATCCACAGGTACTGGTGCTGGACGAGCCTTCTGCTGGCCTGGACCCCAGGGCCCGACGCGGACTCATCACCCTGCTCGATCGGCTGGATCAGACCATACTGGTCACAACTCACGACCTGCACATGGTCAAGGAGATACTCCCGAGGTCGATAATCATGGACGGGGGCGCAGTGGTAGCTGACGGCCCCACTGAGGAAATCCTCTCGGATCAGGCCCTGCTGGAGTCGCACGGACTCGAAATGCCCTAGAGGCAATCAAGTGAGCAGTCCAGCCCCTGTTGGAACACCCTCCGTGTGGAGGAGCCAATGGGCTGTCAGGGACCGCCCTTCGCTATCTGACAGGGGCACCCGCCGTATAGATCTCGGTTGACGAGGCGACAATCGAGGGATCCGGCAATTGCACCACGGACTCGTCCTTGCCCTCGTAATCGAAGAGATTGAGGACGTGCCGCATTGCGTTGATCCTTGCCCGCTTCTTGTCGTCGGACTTTATTATCGTCCAGGGGGCAACGTCGGTGTCGGTGAGGAGGAACATCGCTTCCTTGGCCTCTGTGTACTCCTCCCATTTGTCCTTGGATCTGAGGTCAACGGAACTGACTTTCCATTGCTTCAGCGGGTCGTTAGCCCTTCTCTCAAATCGCCTCAGCTGCTCTCTGCGGCTAACGGAGAAATACAGCTTTTCGAGGTGAATTCCACACTCGACAATCATCTGCTCGAGAGCCGGTGCCTGCCGGATGAACAGCCGGTACTCACGGTCTGAAGAGAATCCCATTACCCTTTCGACACCTGCACGGTTGTACCAGGACCTGTCGAATAGCACGATTTCGCCTGCGGTCGGAAAGTGCCTGACGTATCTCTGGAAGTACCACTGCCCTCTTTCGACGTCGGATGGTTTATCAAGGGCCACAACCCGCGCCTGGCGGGGGTTCCAGTGCTCCATGAACCGTCTGATAGTGCCGCCCTTACCGGCTGCATCCCGACCTTCGAACAGGATCATCAGCCTTTCCCCCGTATCCCTCATCCAATTCTGCAGCTTGATGAGTTCCACCTGAAGCGGCAACTTCAGCGATTCGTACTCCTTTCTGCGCATTCTCTGGGCGTATGGGTACAGGTTCTCCCTGAAGTACCGAATGCGGTTTTCTGCACCTATGTGCGTTGGATCTTCAATGGGTTGGGCGTTTGGTATGGGCTCCTCAAACCCGGTCGGAGCACCGGAGACTACAGTAACCGTCTGGTTATCTGAAATAGAGTTGCTGGAATTAAGGCTGTTCTTATTCATTGCACTACCACCCATATTTAGATACTCCAGAATATATTACGACGGACGTGACACTTAATCAAAACATGGACGATGCACACGATTCGAGGTCAAATCTAGACGGATTTCGAACTGGTTCCCCGTCATTACTCGAGTTTCACCCACGCTGCCCTTGTTCAGATCAAGCCTAGTGACCTGCTGCGCTCAAACGCATACCATCACGCGGCCATGCAGTCGTATAATCTGTCGGGTGCCCGGACTCTCCGGCTAGCATTGAGGAATCGACTGTAATGGACCTTTACGTACTCAGACACGGGCAGGCTGAAGAACGAGATGGCTTGAAGTATTCGGACGATCGGGAGCGGCCACTCACGCTAAGAGGCATCGAGCGCCTGGCACGACAGGTGACGGGCATGAACTCACTCGGGATATGCCCTGAATTGATTGTTACCAGTCCACTGGTAAGGGCGGTACAGACGGCTGAGGTAGTTCGAGAAGGCCTGACCCTCGAAATGCGACTTGAGTATTCCAATTTCCTCGTACCATGGGCAGAGCCGAGGGAGATTCTCGAAGAGCTCCGCGAAGCACACGCCTCAGAGCACAGTGTCATGGTCGTAGGACACGAGCCTCACCTCAGCAGCCTGATATCCCTCGTCTCGTCAGGCACATTAAATTGTGCAATCCGACTGAAGAAGGGAGCCCTCTGCAAACTGCGCATTCCTACTGTGGGTCCAGGTCGCTGCGGACGTATCGAGTGGTCTCTGACGCCGAAACAGATCTCGAAACTGGGGTGAAGTGTGCCATGGAGGTCACAATAGATCAGATCGGCAACACGCCCTTCCCTTCGGTGGTGGTTATTGAGCATGTCTGACCGGTGGCCCACGCGGCTTAACAGGGAATGGTCCGAGTGCGTCTGACCCTCCCAAGGAAAATGCCAAGAATCTACCGTGGCTGGTGGGTCGTCTCGGTGCCATTCCTCGCCGCTGCCCTCGGCACGGGTGCCGGACAGTATGGCTTTGGCATCTTCATCGAGCCGCTGGAGCAGACCTTCGGCTGGAGCCGTTCCCAGATCAGCGCTTCGCTTTCGTTCACTGCCGTTGGGAGCCTGTTGGCTCCCATGCTGGGCAGGTTCATCGATCGCTATGGGGCAAGACCAGTAATTGCGGGGTCTCTGGCTCTTGTGGCCCTAAGCTTCGTCATGCGACCCATGATGACCGAGCTGTGGCACTGGTACGCCCTGAGCCTTCTTCAATACGCCGGATATACGGGCGCTTCAATGCTGCCTGCCGGTAAACTCGTTGGTCTCTGGTTCAGGCGTACCCGGGGACGTGTCATGGGAATTACTGCGATGGGGAACAACTTCGGGGGGCTGGTCTTTCCACCCATGATGGGATGGATGCTACTCCTGATGTCGTGGCAGGCAACATATGTCGCGCTCGGCATCATGACGGTGTTGCTACTTGCGTACACGTTGCTCATGGTGCGTGACTCACCATCCGAATGCGACCTCGAAGATGGTGCAACTGAGCTAGAGATCAGGGGAGCAGCCCCAGTCACAGGCAGGACTGTAGGGCAGGCTCTGCGCGACAAGTCGTTCTACGCGATCGCGGTTGCAGTAACCCTGGGCACTTTCACCTACTCGGCGATAATCCCACAGATCATCCCACATCTCCTGGATGGCGGGACCACCCTTGCTGTCGCGTCCATAGTCTTGAGCCTGTACGCCATCGCGGGCATGGTAGGTAAGTTCATCATGGGACTGGTGGCCGAAAGGGTGACCTCTCGTTACGCACTGATGTTGAACTTCGTCGGGCAGGCCGTATTCCTTCTTGCAATGATTCGGGCCGACAATCCGATGGTCATGTGGACCGCAGTCCCGGTTCTGGGAATCTTCAACGGAGCGTTCGGAGCCCTGTTCCAACTCGTAGTGCAGGACGCATTTGGAATTCGCTACTTCGGCAGTATCATGGGACTGATTAACTTTGCGACTCTAGTCTCGTTCTTCTTCGGTCCAATACTGGCCGGTGTGTCTTACGACATCACAGGGAGCTACACCCTGGCTTTCCTTGCTGTGTCAGGGATGTTCGCGACAGCGGCATTGGCATTGACGCAGGCCAAGCCGCGAACAGACTTGCAGTAGAACTCGATTCTAGCTTACCTGCACTGCCTCGCAATGGTATTTACTCGTGCCTGCGAGACCATCTTCCGCGTTGAACGGCCTCTCGCTATGTCGGTGTCAAGGGCGGGCGAAAAATGTACCCCTGGGGTGTCGTAGTCCAGCGATTATGTCGGCGTAACTGACCAGCATAAGTGTCATGGCTAACTGACCAGCGAAAATGTCCGGGTGAGTGATCCTCAGAGGTGTCATCTCTGAGCG